>JARBCG010000126.1 GCA_028803175.1 Wolbachia sp. | reverse complement strand
TAACGCATTTGAAAAATCTCCATTTTCATGTATCCCTTATCTCCAAATAACAGGTAAGTAAGCCTCTTTGTCATAAGTCTCTGTTTTAAGCACAACACTTTGAATTTATCCACTCTCGTTAATGACTATATGCAGCTGAATACTTTTTTACTTGATATCATTTTGGTGGTAAACTGTGATCAAAGTTGCACCAATGTATGAAATACGGTCATTTTTGCTTTCTCGCAGAACCAATGTAATAGTAGAACAAAGTACCATAAAACTCTCTGTTTTAGAACGATGAATCTATCCTACTTGAGTAATTTCCGGTACTCTGGTAGGTTTTTTGCTGTTAGGTGATAATTTGTCTGCTCATTTTTCATCTACTGTTTTGCAAAAATCATCTACAAAGCAAAATAATTCTATGCTATTCCTTCCCTCTGTGGTACCTCCTTAGTTTTTTTTACAATATTGGAGTTTACCATATTTCCCTGGCTTTTTTGCTTTCTTCTAATCCATAATCTTTTTCCTACATATCTTACAGTAACCTTTTTGTAGTCTATACTCAGTGACTATTGGTTTAATTTAAGGCAGCTCCACTTTTTGATGCACAAGACTTTCTTCCAAAATAACTTGACATACGAGTATATAAATCGAATCAATCGTACACTTCACTATCTAATCTACTGCCATTAACTTCCGCTTATGTGCCTTATTGCCCAGGTTGCCCTCCTGGCTTTTTACCGCACTTCTTTTTCGTTTTTTTTTGCGATATACATCTTGCAACGGCAGTGTTTATGAATTTTTTGAATTTAGACCCAGCTTGTCCTGCAATTCCGTTATTTCCTTCCTAAGATTTCCTACCTCTGCTTTAACTCCTTTTTATAAATTCCTCTGCCAAGCTTGATATAGATCTCTCTTAAAACTCAGCTAATCTCACGAGAGAAGTTACCAACTCTTCTGAAAGAGTAAGGTTAATTGTAGAATTTTTTACATTACTTAAGTTGCAACTTAAACACTTTGGGTGTATCATATTTATGTTATTTTGTCAAACGCCCTCTATTAAACTTCAAATTTAATGCTATTAAGTACACAAGCATCCCTGCTACAACCATAGGTATTGAAAGCAACTGTCCCATGGTTAAATCAAGCCACAAGTAGCCAACTTGGTAATTGGGCTCACGAAAAAACTCAGTAAAGAAACGTGCTACTCCATACCACGTAACAGCAATACCGGTTAGTGCACCATGATGTAATCTTATTCTGGTTAAAAAAAAGAGTAAATTTGCAATCACAAGAAGCAGTAACCCTTCAAAAAACGCTTCATACAGTTGACTTGGATGGCGCAGCAAATCATCACCACTTTCTGGAAATATCATACCCCATGGCATACTTGTTACTCTACCGAACAATTCTCCGTTGATAAAATTACCTATGCGGCCTAAAAATAAACCTATTGGAATTCCACAAGAAATTAAATCTAGGGTGTAGAATATAGGAATATCATGCCTTTTGCATGAAATTATTACTGCACATAAAACCCCTATTGTGCCACCGTGAAATGACATTCCACCTTCCCAGGTCTTTAATATCTCAATGGGATTGCTTATATAAAAAGCTGGATCATATATTAGCACATAACCGATCCTACCTCCAAATATAATGCCTATAACAACAGTGGTTAAGAGAGAATCATAAAAATTTTTAGTGAATATCTTTTGGTTGTCCAGTTTATTCAGGTACCAATATGCGAATACTATACCTAAAACATATGCCAAAGAATACCAGTACACAGAGATAGGACCAATGCTAAAAATTATAGGATTAAAAGACATATTTTACTATAAATCATTTTTATACAGCCTACTTTTTTCACGATCCCATTCCCTTTGTTTTATAGTTGCTCTTTTATCGTAAAGTTTCTTTCCTTTCACAATAGCAATTCTAGTTTTTGCTATTCCTTTGTCATTAAAATAGATTAAAAGTGGAACAACGGTAATGCCATCAGTCTTGATTTGACCAATTAATTTATTTATCTCTTTCTTATGCAAAAGTAATTTTCGCTCTCTTTTTGGTTTGTGATTTTTTTTGTTTGCAGCTTTATACTCTGCAATATGCATATTATGTAGCCATATTTCGCCATTTTTTTCGATTACGTAAGCATCGGAAATATTTGAATTTCTTTCTCTTAGCGATTTAACTTCGCTACTTAATAGGACAATTCCTGCTTCAAATTCTTCTAGAATAAAATATTCAAATCTCGCTTTTCTATTTTCTGCAATAACTTCCATATTAAAAGACATTCCTTAAGCTTTAATATATTACAGAATTTTTAACTTAATTCACAATACATCTTTCTTTAAAGTTTTATTTGGGTTATATTATTGTGCTATGAAAATTCTTAATTTTAGACAAGAAATTAAATTTCTCTTTCTCTCTTTTGTAACCTTATTGGTTTTATGGACTATATTGTCTGGTTACTTTGAACCATTTTTTATTTTTTGCGGACTACTTTCTTCTACATTTACGCTGTTTATTTTTAGACGATTGATAAACGCTGAAAACTCCCTAAGTCAGATCTTAAATGACACGAGTAGAATATCGTTTTGCAAGTTGTTGAACTATATACCATGGCTAATGTACCAGATAATTTTATCAAGTATTTACGTAACAAAGAAAGTACTACAGCTAAATATCAAACTTAAACCAGTTATTATCTCAAAGAAATGCAAAGGACATAATGATAAGAGTATTGCTTTATTTGCTAATTCAATCACAATTACTCCTGGCACTTTAACTGTTAATGTCGAATACAAAAAGCAAACATACCTATCTACCATATGCTTGTTAGATAAAGATCTTGAAAGTGGAATTTCTAAAATAGAAAACAAGGTATTAAAAATATTACTTTCAACCAAGTAATTGTTTTAAATAGATTCACAGCATCTTTATATTCTTTTAGTAAACTTTCAAGCACTTCCTTACAGTCGGACTATGACTTAAAAGCAGATTATGAGTTTAAAAACTCGATGTTAAAATCATTGTTCTTCGATATACTTCTTCAAATCTATAGAATTCACGTTGCCAACTGTAACAGCAAAGTATCCTCTTGCCAAGGGTGATGTGCCCACAATATCTTTATCTGTAATTAGTACATAACACTAAATAGTACTTTAAATTAAACGTACTGTGAGAGCTATGTTTGTAATCCGTACCAAACCATAATAAAGTAGTCCAACACTAAAGTATATTATACTAAAGTGTTCGCCTTAATGCGAGGGTGTTAACCAACCCACCTCACTACATAAATTGCATTAAGCACATTAGATACAAATTAAAATAAAAAGAAAAAATGATTGTACTGAATACATAAAACAATATTTCACTGTGCAAAAAATGGATATTCTTAACAGTATGCGCTCTTACCTGCTCTGGATTATTATCAATAATTGTTATTTTTTTGCTGTTACCTTTTATTTCTTCTCTTATACCATCCGCACAATATATCTTTGATAATGCACTAGTAATACACGTGAATTTATCCATTTTAGTGTGGATGTGCTCTATAACATCTTTGCTTCTTATCATAAATTTACTCAATAAAAAAAGAAATCTTACTTCTCTCTGTTGGCCAAATTGGTTTAGTTATTATATTTGTATGTTCACTTCTTTGCTTTGTTCTAGCATATAAAAATACACCTTCTGACCTATATCACTCAGACAAAAACTTGTTTTACGAGTATTTATTTTGGAGAAGTGGATATTTGTTACAGTTTGCTTTTACTAATGGGATGTTCTTTGTGTACTTAATAATACTTAGCTCTAGCAATATCAGTTTAGCTCAAAACAATAAAATTACCGTTTTACCGCTCTTTATAAATATAGTGTTAGCTATATGTGCACCATTCGTATATTTTATTTATCCAGTAGATAGTGTCGAATTGATACAATTTTTTACTTGGCATATGAGAATTGCTGGAGCAGTTCTACCGTGCTTTTTAATAATATTAGTCTATCAAAATGTAAAAGTTTTATTTAATGATAAAGATAACTTTTTATTGCATTCATTTTTATTATTCATTTATGGTGTCATGCTTGGAGTATTAACTATTGAGGGCAATGTGACCATCCCAGCTCATTATCATGGCTCTGTAGTTGGCATCACAATAGCTTTCATGAATTTTATCTATTGGTTATTACCTAAACTAAACTGTAAAGAAGTAAAAAACTCTATCATGAGACTACAAATTTATACATATAGTATAAGTCATTTTTTACATATTACTTGGCTTGTGTGGCTTGTGTGGCTTGGTGGATATTGCGCTTTAAGGAAAGTTGCAGATTTACCAAGTATTTCATCAACACTGGCACGCACATGTTTTATTATAGGCTGGACTATTTCAGTTATCGGTGGAGTATTGTTTATAATAACTGTGTTTTTACACCTATTTAAAAAGCATAATAATTTGGCCTATAAATAGCTAAAGTTTATACTACAATCTTAAAATTAAAGTAAATTAACCATATTCAGTATGGGTTTTACTTTGACTTTATACGTTGATTTTTGCACAATATGAGATTATTATCCAAATCAAATTCATGACAAAAGAGGATTGGGAAGTGGTAATTGGACTTGAAGTGCACGCTCAGGTTTCTTCTAAAACAAAGTTATTTTCTAGCTCATCAACTGAGTTCGGTGCTGAACATAACACTCAAGTTTCTCTAGTAGATGCAGCAATGCCAGGCACATTGCCAATACTGAACTACTACTGTATAGAGCGAGCAATACGCACCGGTCTTGCATTATCTGCAGAAATTAATAAAAACTCTTACTTCGATAGAAAAAATTACTTTTACCCTGATTTACCACAAGGCTACCAGATAACACAGTTTTTTGAGCCAATAGTTAAAAATGGCAGGATATTTATCAATGATAATAAGAAAGAGATAAGAATCGCAAGAATTCATTTAGAACAAGATGCAGGAAAAAGCGTTCATGAAGATAGTAAAACGTATGTAGACTTAAATCGCGCAGGTGTTGCCTTGATGGAGATTGTTTCTGAACCAGATCTCAGTTCATCTGAAGAAGCTGCAGAATTTATGAAAAAATTGAGACAAATTTTACGTTATGTTGGTTCTTGCGACGGTGATATGGAAAAAGGATCACTTCGTTGTGATGCAAATGTTTCTGTTTGTCCAAAGGGCAGTGGTACATTTGGAACTCGTTGTGAGATAAAAAATCTGAACTCGATACGTTACATTGTCCAAGCTATAGAATATGAAATACAAAGGCAGATTGAAATTTTAGAAAATGGAGGAGAAATAAGCCAAGATACCTTATTGTTTGATGTTGCTTTAGGAAAAACAAAAGTGATGCGAAATAAAGAAGATGCGAGTGACTATAGATATTTCCCTGAACCAGATCTCCTGCCTGTTGAAGTCAGCCAAGAGAAGATTGATTTGATTAAGTCATCCTTGCCTGATCTACCAGAACAAAAAAAACAATGGTACATTGAAAAGCTCGGTATTAGTGAATACGATGCAGGTGTCATTACTTCTGACAAAGCGATTGTAGATTATTTTGAAGAATTAATAAAAAAACATGACTCAAAAATTGCAGTGATATGGCTTACTGTAGAGCTCTTTGGTCGTTTAAACAAAGTTGGGATTAATATTACTGATTCCCCAATAAAAGCCGATTCTCTTTCTGAACTCTTGGATTTTATTGTTGATGAAATAATCTCTGCTAAACTTGGAAAACAGATATTTGATATTATGTTTGAAACTGGTAAGTCAGCAGCTTCAATTATAGAAGAGCAAGATCTTAAGCAGATTACTGATAAAGGAAAAATATCGGAAATTATAGATGAAATTATTAAAGACAATCAAGATAAAGTTCAGGAATACAAAAGTGGGAAAACAAGGCTTTATGGATTTTTTGTTGGTGAAGTCATGAAACTCACAAAGGGAAAAGCAAGTCCAGGCATAGTGAATTCAACTCTAAGTGAAAAATTAAGTAACTAGTTTTATTGCTTTTTTATCATCTACTGTTATCTACTTTAAAAATCAATTAAATGCGTGGCTTCTGAAGTTCATTCTACTGGAAGGGGAAAAAACCTTTACCATGGTATTGTTTACCAACTGAAATGGCTAATGCTATTTTTAAAACGTGCGATGGATAAAGAATATTCTTTCCGCTTAGCCATAGAAATGAAATCAGTGAATGTTTTGATGATCTTATTTTTCAGCATAAAAGAGATAAATCAGATGGAACAAAAGAAACAGTATGGAGATTTGTACAAATAAAACACAAGCGAGATAGAAATGAAGAGATCAGCATAGGTAACTTATTGGCAGAAAACAGAAATGGTGAGTTTGGATTAGTCAAATATATTGCAGCTTATTTAAAAATCAGTGGTAGAGGGAAGTGCAAAGGTGAAAATGAAGAATTTAATGGTAAATTAGAGGATTTTATTATTGCTACAGATATTAATTTTGACCTTGCAAGTTTAGCAAATAGAGAACGAATTTCTAAATATACAGGATAATGCAAGATATAAATTCGATAGTAGCATTATTCCACACTTGCAACAAAGCATGAATGAAAAAATAAGTGATGCAGAGATAGAAGAATTTCTAAGTAAGTTATCATTTGCGGTTAATTTGCCAGATGAAGTTGAACATAGTGAGCTTATTAAGAGTGAGCTAGGTCAAGAATTTAATAATATCGATAAAAAGAACGTTTATAGTTGCTTTCTTGAAGAAGTTTTTGATTAGATGAAAGAAGAAGAAAGAAAGTTTCTGTCAAACGAAGAAATATGAGATTTTTTTGAAAAACTAAAAGAAGAAATCTTAGTAGCAGTTCGGTTTAATATTATGGAGCCAGTGTCATCTTTTACTGGAAGAAGTAAAGAATTAAGAATTTTACATAATAGATTACAAAAAAGTGTGAAAGAATTTTTTATAGTTTCAATGAATAAGTAGTTATATCGCAAGTTGCTGCTATTAGTGGCCTTGGAGTAATAAGTAAGAGTGAGTTGGCCAGAAAATATCCTTACAAATACAGAAAAGGCTATGATGGTAATGTTATGTGGATAAACGATGAGAACTTTGAAACTATAAAAAATTCTTTTTTAGAGTTAGCTAAATATAATATAGGTATCCCACTAAAGATAAATATGGAAGCGACAATACAACAGAAACCATTGCTGAAGAAATATACGATTTCTTTGCAAGGAGGAAAAGAAAAAGCCTATTCATTTTTGATAACGTTGAGGAATATGAAGACATTAGTAAGTTTTTGCCATCTTTCTTGGACCACAAGCCTTATATTTTAATTACTTTTCGTAACAAGGATTGGAAAACAGGAGAAAGAGATAAAAGTAATACAATTAAATGAGTTTACTGAAACAGAAGCTTTGAGGTTTGTTAAGAAGGCTTTGAATATAAAGGATAATTTGCAGGATGAGGAAATAAAAAAATTAACAAAGAAATTGCAACATTTCCCATTAGCTTTTGGACAAGCGGTGAAATATATTAATGAGAACAATGTTGTACTAACGCCAACTATAGATTAGAAGAAAGCAAAAAAGCCTGGGAAATATGGTAAACTCCGATATTGTAAAAAAACTAATGAGGTACCCC
>JARBCG010000024.1 GCA_028803175.1 Wolbachia sp. | reverse complement strand
CCAAATACCATAAAACTCTCTGTTTTAGAACGATTAATCTATCCTATTAAGGCAATTTAGGAAACTCTGATCCATACAGAGATTTTAAGTAAGATAGATAAAAAGCTTTAAAATTTTCGCATTTGGATTGTTAATAAAACAGTATTATAGTAACTGCTTCAGAATGAGTAATTTTCGGTATTATGGTAGGTTTTTTGCTGTCAGGTAATAATTTATCTGCACATTTTTCATCAGTTTTTTTTCACAATATTGGAGTTTATCATAGTTCCTTGGCTTTTTTGCTTTCTTCTAATCCATAGTTGGCGTTTACATCTTATAGAAAAGCGGAGTAATGAGTGTTATTTTTTTAATTAAAATATATTTTACTAGTGATTTTTATCAAAAGGTTAATTATATTACTTGTATATTAATCAATATATGAATACAAATGGCTAACTGTAATAAAAAAACATATAAGCTTGTAAGAGGGGAACTGTTAGATCCTTCATCAATAAGATGAAAATTATACTGTAATTGCTAGAGTTAATCCAAGTCGTGTAAATGTCACTACATCCTGGACTGGTGAATCTCTAATGCTTCAGTATGGAAAGTTTTCAAGGAGAAATAATATTAAAAAATCTTGATATATTATAAAATAAAGGTGGTATGATTTATATGCTACTTGACCTAAGTCAAGTTTTTATATTTAAAGGTTAATATATTATTTTATTTAAATGGAGGTGAAAAATGAGTTTAGGACCTTGGCAATTATTTCTAGTCTTAATGATAATCTTAGTTTTATTCGGTGCAGGAAGATTACCGCAAGTTATGGGTGATTTGGGAAAAAGTATCAAAAATCTTAAGCAGGAGCTTAAGGATTCAGAAAAGTTATCATCTAACGAACCGGATCGTTAGCTTTTTTCTATTTGTAACACGTACTTCAGTGCGTGTTACTTGTTTAAAATTTTAGTTAAATTATAGCATTGATCCATCAAATTGGTATTGAAATATAGTAATAATTGTGTTAGTTAGAAGAAGTGGTATTATTAAAGGTTTTACGTGTCAAAAAATGATGGATCAACTAAGCGTGATAAGTTAGCTTCTGATATCTTAAAAGAGGTTGCAGACACAAATGCTACTAACAGTGATAAGGTAACATTGTTTGAAATTAAAACAGCTTTGCATGAGCGTGGTTTTGGTATTATAGTTATTATTTTCTCTTGACCGTTGTCGGTACCTGTACCGGTTCCACCTGGTTATACAACGATACTTT
The DNA here is from genome assembly GCA_028803175.1 of Wolbachia sp. Lineage (GTDB taxonomy): Bacteria > Pseudomonadota > Alphaproteobacteria > Rickettsiales > Anaplasmataceae > Wolbachia. The sequence continues at coordinate 1,835 of JARBCG010000024.1, read as the reverse complement.
CCATACCTTTGATTTTATTTTCACTTCAGCTTTTATTTGGATTTGATTCTCCTTGGATGCCACATTGGCTTGAGAAAAAATCTTTCCAGCGTTCAACTTTAGCTCTTGTGGTGGAAAAAACTTCTCCTGCATTAAAAAAAGTAGAAAAATTTATGAAACCAAGGATGTCCTTTCTTTTTTATGGGCCTGGTGAAAAGATCTTAGCTTTTATAATGCTACTTTGTGCATTATCGATAGCTCTTCCATTGCCTCTTACTAATTTCATTCCTGCAATTGGTATAACTCTTATTTCGCTCGGTATCATGAGTAAAGATGGACTTCTTTCCATATTAGGAGTTTTAATATCATTTTTTGGATTGTTGCTCACTTTTGTTATTATAGTTACAGGACCACAACTTATAACTGGAGCATTCTCTTTTCTTAAAAGCTTTATATGATTAGTATTTATAATACCTTAACTAAAAAGAAAGAGCTTTTTATACCTATCAATGAAAACCACGTAACAATGTACGTTTGTGGACCAACAGTATATGATACAGCACATATAGGTAACTCACGCTCTGTTGCTGTGTATGATGTGTTATTTCGGCTACTTAAGCTTTCTTATGGGAAAGTTACCTACGTGCGTAATATTACCGATATTGATGATAAAATAATCAACTCAGCGAGTGAGCAAAATAGCAACATAGAGAGCATCACCACATATTATACTCAAGCTTTCCATGATGATATGAGAAGCATCAATTGCTTAGATCCAACGTATGAACCAAAAGCAACAGAGAATATAGATAATATTATAGAATTGATTGAGTATTTACTAAAGTCTGGCCATGCTTACGAAGCCAACGGGCATGTATATTTTGATGTGGAATCTTATCCTGAGTATGGCGCTTTATCAGGGGAAAAAATTGATGAGTTAGTTCATGGTAGCAGAGTTGAAATTGATGAAAATAAAAAACATCCAGGAGATTTTGTATTGTGGAAACCTGCAAGTGATATTGATCATGGGCTTTCAAGTTATTGGAACAGTCCATGGGGAAAAGGTAGACCTGGATGGCATATAGAATGTTCAGCAATGGCATATGCTTATCTTGGAAAAGACTTTGATATTCACGGTGGTGGCGTAGATTTACAATTTCCTCATCACGAAAATGAAATTGCACAAAGTAAATCTGCGTTTGCTGGATCAACATTTGCAAAGCATTGGATGCATAACGGCTTTCTTACAGTAAATGAAGAAAAAATGAGTAAGTCCTTATCTAACATAGTCAAGGTAAGAGATCTACTGGATAGAGGGATAAAGGGTGAAGTAATACGTTACGCATTGCTAAAAACTCACTACAGAAAGCCACTTAATTGGACAGAAAGCGTTATTTTTGAATCACAAGAAATTTTAAATAAGTTCTATCGGTTGTTACGTGGTGTGGATGTAACAAATATGGACGGAAGTGATGTAGAAATTTTTCAAGATTTTATAGATGCATTAAAAAATGATTTGAACATTCCGGAAGCTTTAGTTTTATTGCACGAAATGGCTACAAAAATTAATAGAACGGACGATGAGAATGAAAAATTTAAACTAACTAAGGTTTTTGTGAAAAGTGCTAGATTTATGGGTCTTCTTGAGTCAAGCTACCAAGAATGGTTTGCTGTCAATGCAAGTCGTCAAGAAATAGAAAGATTGATAGATCTAAGAAGAGCTGCAAAACAAAATAAAAATTATGCTACCGCCGATAAAATAAGAGATCAATTAAAAAAAATGGGAGTTTCGATTTCTGATAATGAAGACGGAACGACAACTTGGTGAATCTGATTATTCATATGGAAAATTGCTT
>JARBCG010000125.1 GCA_028803175.1 Wolbachia sp. | reverse complement strand
GCCTCATCCATCAACTGTTCTATTTAATAAAAATAATTTTAAACTGATAGATTTAGAGCAAAAAAAGGAACTGATCAGTGGTTATGGTATAGATTATTTATACATCATTAACTTTAATAAGGATTTTTCTCAAATCGGCTGTGATGACTTTATTAGTGAGATTTTGATAGATAGATATGGTGTCAAACATATAGTTGTTGGTGAAAATTGCACTTTTGGTCACAAGCGATTAGGTAATATATCAACTCTGCAGAAATATTCTGAAGTGTATGGCTATTCTTTAACCGAGTTAGAACCATTGGTAATTGATAATGAGGTTTGTTCTTCTTCCTTGATCAGAGAATATTTACAGAGTGAAGGAATCAAAATTGCTAACAAGTTGCTTGGCAGGCCTTATCAGGTTTCCGGTGTTGTAACAAGGGGTGCGTGCAGAGGTAGGGAAATAGGGTTTCCAACTATAAATATTCCAATAGGAGATTGTATGATAAAACCGAAGTTTGGCACTTATTATGCCAGAATGACATTTTCTGATGATAACCAAAATTTGTTATATGGAGTGGTTAACATTGGTATGAGACCTACATTTAATGACATAAAAAAACCCATAATGGAAATGCACATATTTGACTTTAATAAAGATTTGTATGATCATAAAGTCAAGATACAGCTTTTAAAGTTTATAAGATCGGAAAAAAAGTTTCATAGTGTTGATGAATTAATAAAACAAGTAAATTATGATATATTTAACATTTATAAGTTAAAGGAAGATTTATGAAAAAACTATGCTTAATGATTATACTAATCGTAGTATTAACCGATCAAATGAGTAAATTATACATAAACTCATTGATTGATGAAAAAGGGTTTATTGAAATTTTCAGCTTTATAAAGTTAGTTGAAGTTTGGAATTCAGGAATTAGCTTTGGGTTATTTAGTAAATTACCATATAGCGATATTTTTTTCTCGACATTTTCAATTCTAATAATTTATATACTTTTTTATTTGTTATATAAGTCGGACGATAAATTAACCTGCCTAGGCTTTACCTTAATGATTGGTGGAGCAACTGGAAATGTAGCGGATAGAATCTATTGGGGTGCTGTGTATGATTTTATATATTTTCATATAGAAGATTGGTATTGGCCGGCTTTTAATCTAGCGGATTTGTACATAATTTGTGGAATGTTTACTCTGCTGTACAAATGGTATATATATGATACTTTCACTTCTAAAGAAGGTAACAAATACAATGATTGTTAATAAGTATTCAGTATACTTACCAAGTTATATCAGGTCAAAATAATGTTTCACAAGTTTTTTAGTTTTCTTTTTTTAACCGTACTTTCTTTTAATTATTCAGTTTTTTCGTATCAATTAGAGAAAAAAGAGAGTGTACATATTCAATGTGCTAAACTTAATAATGGGTTAGATGTCTACGTTGTGCCTAACCATCGCATTCCAGCTGTTTTGCATGCAGTGGTATATAAAGTTGGAGGAATGGATGATCCCATTGGCAAGGCAGGGTTAGCTCACTACTTTGAGCATCTGATGTTTGAAACTACAGGAAAGTTTACGGACATAGGATCAACTATGAGTAGAATCGGAGCTCAATTTAATGCATTTACTACAAGAGAGTTTACTTGTTACTACGAGTTAATTCTCAAAAAAGACTTGCCTCTCGCAATGGAGGTTGAAGCGGATAGAATGGGTAATTTTAATGTTACTCAGGATAAAATAGATAGAGAGAAAAATATTGTGTTAGAAGAAAGGAAGATGAGATTTGACAACCATCCTCATAATTTGCTACGGGAAGAAATGAATAATGCATTTTATCGCACGGGTTATGGTAAACCTGTTGTTGGTTGGGAAAGTGATATAAATACCTTTAGCCAAGACGATATAACAAGATTTCACGATAATTATTATCATTCAGGTAATGCGATGTTGCTTATTGTGGGTGATGTAGAATTTGACGAAATAATAGAATTAGCAAAGGAAAAATATGGTGATATTAAACCTAAACCTACGGTTAGGTATTACCCAAACAAGGAACCAGAACATAATGCTAGTTTATCTGTAGATTTAAGAAGTACTGAACTAAAGGAACCATTTTTATTGTTTCGCTATAGAGTGCCTGTATTTGAATGTATAAAGGAAGTTTTTGCTGCTGATTTAGCAGTTGATATTTTAGGCAGTGGAAAATCTAGCAAACTGTATAAAGACTTAGTGCTAGATAAAGGCATAGCAGTATCAGCATATACTTACTACGATAGTTTAGCTTTCAGTGATGGTTATGTCGATATTGGTGTTGCTCCGAAAAGTGGTGTTGATTTAAGCATAGTTGAAAAGGAGGTAGAGAGTTCTATTAATAATTTTATATATAAAGGAATAACTAGTGAAGAACTAGAAAATGCAAAATATAAGTACAAGGTAGCACAGTTTAATAACTTATCTAGCTTGATTCATATTGCATACTTCTATGCCGCGCATCTTGCACTTAATGTTCCACTTGATGAAATAGATATTTCATACAGCCAGGTAAATAATGTCAATTTAGAAGATGTAAACAATAAAGTTAATACTATTTTTTCTTCTAATAAGTTGATTGGCCGTTTATTACCACAAGGAGATAATAGTAATGAGAATAAATGAAGTTATATTTCTATTTTTTTTCTGCTCAAGTTTTAATTTGTATGCAGTTGATAACTTAAGTATTAAAGTAGAAGAAATTACTACTAATAAAGGATTCAAGTTCTTATTCGTTGAAGATAATAATTTACCTAAGGTTTCATTAAATATTTTGTTTAAAAATGCAGGATATGCATATGAAAAAAAGCAATGTCTTTCATGGTTCACTTCTTTAATTATTAAAGAAGGGGCAGGTGAAAACGGTGCTGAAGAATTTGCAAAAATACTTGAAGATAAGGGAATAAGGTTACACTTTGACTCAAGTAAAGAATACTTCGGAGTAAGTCTAGATACCTTATCTGAAAATCTAGAAGAGGGCATCTCACTACTCAGTGACGCAATAATGCGTCCGATAATTGATGATGAAGGTCTAAAAAGAGTCTATAACATGGTAAAAGTTGAACTTAACTACCTTGAAAAAGACTCTTATTATACTGCTAAACAAGGATTAAAGAAGTTATTATTCAAGGAGCATCCTTATTCAAATTCTAAGTACGGTACTTTAAGTGCTGTAGAAAACATCACCAGAAATGATGTTGTAAGATATATAAAAGATAATTTTGCTAAAGACAACATTGTAATCAGTACTGTTGGCTCTACAAGGAAAGAAGAGCTAATTAAATTGTTAGATAAATACCTATATAAATTACCATCGAAAAGATCAAAAGTAAAAAAAATACCTATAAAAAATGATTTTGGTCCACCAGAAAATAAACATATTTTTATGGATATACCACAAAGTGTTATACTTTTTGGTCAAAAAGGTATAGTTTATAGCGATCCTAACTATTATAACGCTAGCGTACTAGTTAATGCACTTGGTGGTATGGGGCTAAATTCAATATTAATGAGAGAGCTAAGGCATAATCTGGGCATTACATACGGTATTAGAGCATATATTGATGCTGATAAGCACGGAAGTTATATAACTGGCAGTATGAATACTGATAGTTCTACTAGTAGGCAATCTATATCAGCGATAAAAGAAGTATTTAGTAAGGTTAAAGAGGAAGGAGTTGATGAACAATTGTTCAAAGATACAAAAGTTAGTATGGTAAATTCTTTTATATTTTCCTTATTTAATAGCGGAAATATAATAACGCAATTAGATCACATTCAACTTAACGATTTTGGCCATGACTACATAAATAATTACGTAAATTATATTGAGAATGTTAAGCTTGATAAAGTAAATGAGTTGGCAAGCTCTTTATTAGACCATAAAAATTTGTTTTTTGTTGAAGTAGGGGGAGGTACACAGAAATAACATAAAGAGGAATTAAAAAAAAGTTGTGCATTTGGCTTGTACCATTCGTAGAGGCATTGTCTGCTGCTGATGCAAGCATGTTTCTGGTATTATCAATTTAGCTCATCTAATTTAATTCAGTGTCACTGTTTTGAATGTATATTCTTTGGTTAATTATTTGAGAAAAAGAACGTTATATAAGGATTTATATCAACAATGTGATAAAGAAAAAAAATAAAAAATCAGAGACAAATATAAAATTCAAAGTATTGTTTTAGATATTGCATGCGATATATTCTTCTTAAGAATAGCTATGAGGACTTCCTTGTTCTTCGATATACTTCTGTAAATCTGTAGAATTTACATTGCCAACTGTAACAGCAAAGTATCCTTTTGCCAAAGGCGCTGCTTCCAATATCTTTTTCTTAAGTGTTCAAATTACAGGAATAACTTGTGACTGCTCTTTCCCTTAATACACTGTACCAACTTAGATAGCATCATGATGGGAGATATAGAGATTAGTATATGGTCAGGAGTAATACTACCTCTTACGATATCCACGTAGTTTGCAGTACATACTTCCCTGATAATTTCTCTGCTACGCACTGTTATTTGACATGTAAATATTCTATATCTGTACTTAATC
>JARBCG010000124.1 GCA_028803175.1 Wolbachia sp. | reverse complement strand
TTCCTTGTTCTTCGATGTACTTCTGTACATCTGTAGAATTCACATTGCCAACTGTAACAGCAAAGTATCCTCTTGCCAAAGGTGCTGAACCAAATATCTTTTTCTTAAGTATTTAAATTTCCTGAATAACTTGTGACTACTCTTTCCATTAATATACTGTACCAACTTAGATAGCGCCATGCTGGGAGACATAGAGACTAGCATATGGTCAGGGGTAATATTACTTCTTATGATATCTACGCAGTTTGCAGTACATACTTTCCTAATAATTTCTCTGCTATGCACTGCTGTTTGACCTGTAAGTATTCTACACTAAAGTAGTCCGGTACTAAATTATATTGTACTAAAGTGTTTGCCTTAAGGCAAGGGTGTTAACCAACCCACCTCACTACATAAAATAGAAAGTAAAATAGAGAGCAAATTCGATGGATTTAAAGCTTACTTTCAAGCTGTCAATGCTGAGTATATGGAAAAACCAACAGGACAGAAATCAATTAATTATGTTGTATTCTATCCAGAACCAAAGCAAAAATCAGATATAAATGCTAATATCGTTTTTTTGTCCTACTTCAGTAGAAAGCGAAATAGTAAGGATAAAAGTTAAGAAAAATACCAAACTAACAAAGAAGCTCCAACATTTTCAACTTTTCATACTAGCTTCACTCATCCTGATGAATTTAATATAGAATCAATATCAAGTAAAAGTGGAATATCATCTGACCTAACAACATTAACTGATTCAGCACAACAACAAATAGTCAGTAGTCCTCAACCAAAGTTAGCAAGTAGTAAAAAAGCATTTTGTCAAAGTAGTCTGAAAAAGGTTGTTGTACCAGCTGATCCTGACAATTTTGTTGAAAAACAATTCTCAGGTGAAAAATAATAAGTATCCGTTCAGCGTAGTGGCTAGGAACAGACAACAGGATGGGAGGTTTTGGAATGGATTGAACCCATTTTGTTTCCAAGTTAAGTACAACGATATTGTCTGCTCAATAAATATATTTCCTCGCTTAGATTGGCTAAAGTACTAGTTCTTACGATACACTATATGATGTCGAATCTGCCGTTCAGCATGATTATTCGTTAATGAAATATTTTTTGGATCATCTAAAAATTTCCACATCATTTGCTCGCATTTTATAATTTCATCTACTATTACCAAGTGATTCCATACCTTTATTCACAATTCTTTGACTCGTTCAGTGAATTCTACCACATCACAGGCTATAGGAATGGATAATTTCTCAAAAACTTTTATTAAAGACTCAGTTAAGTGTCCTATCATTTCATCAGTATGATGTGGAGTTGGTGTAATGCGAAAACGCTCAGTCCCTTTCGGTACTGTAGGGTAATTTATATGCTGTACGTATATTCCATATTCATCAAACAATAATTTTGATGCTTTTTTGGATAATTCCGGATTACCAATTATGATTGGAATTATATGAGTTTCTGTAGGTATGAAGTTAATCCCTGCATTTTTTAATGAAATTTTTACTTTTGCAACCACTTCCTTTTGTTTCTCTCTTTCAATGTTGCTTGACTTTAAGTGTTCAACGCTAGCTTTTGCTGCTGCTGCAAGGATAGGTGACATAGCAGTAGTGAAAATAAACCCTGGAGCTGAGCTTCTGATGACATCTACTATGCTTTTTGAGGCTGCTATATATCCACCCATTACCCCAAAAGCTTTTGACAGTGTGCCTTGAATAACAGTTACTCTACTCATCAGGCCTTCTCTTTCTGCAATTCCACCGCCATTAGCACCATACATACCAACTGCATGTACTTCATCCAAATAAGTAATTGCGTTATGTTTATCAGCAAGATCGCATATTTCTTTAAGTGGCGCTATATCACCATCCATTGAGTATATGGACTCAAGAACTATTATTTTTGATATACTTTTTTCTATAGAGTTTAACAACTGTTCTAAATGATCAATGTCATTGTGCCTAAATATATGCTTTGGCCTTTTGCCTGCCTTTATGCCTTCTATCATCGAAGAATGATTTTTCTCATCTGAAAAAATTACCACATTCGTGATCACAGATGATAAAGTACTCAGCGTAGTCTGATTAGCGAGGTACCCACAAGCAAAGGTTAACGCAGCTTCCTTTTGATGCAAATCAGCTAAAGATTTTTCCAGCTCAACAACTTCCTTTGTTGTACCAGATATATTTCTTGTGCCACCTGCACCAACTTGAGTAGATGAATTCTTGATAGCGGAAATTACACTCTTATTTTGTGCCATTCCCAGGTAATTATTACTACACCAAACTATGACTTCCCTATTCCTTTCATAATCCATTATATAGGGAAGCCTGCCAGGCAATGAAGCAAAGTTCGTAAATTCACGGTAACGACCTTCGTCCTTTATATCTTTTATTTTGTTTAAGAATATCTCTTCGTAGTTTACCAAGTTTCTCTCTATCAATAATTAACTCGATTATAATAAATTCTCAAATGGTAAGCTACAATATTTATTCTTCAACTTACTATACAGCAAGCTCTTCACCTATGACTTTAGTAACATTATTGTTTTCAACTGAACTTTTAGGACTACAGTAGTATACAACCGCAGCAACAATCAAACAAATTCCTAAACCTGCTGCCACTACCCCTGTTGCTAACGTACTAGATTGAAAGGCAAAATACATAATAAGTGGAGTAGCAACCGTAGCAACTGCCAATGCTGAAATAGATACAGCAGGCCACTTACCATTTTTTATACCCTGTGAAGCAGCGTTATTTTTACCAAGATTACTAGGTTGTCTACCATTGTTATAGGTGCGACCACCTTCATCATCAACGCGATTTGGTTTATAACCAGTTACCAAGACTTTTAGTTGTGTATTCCGCTCACCGCTGTCAAATATACGAGCGCCTACACTTTCGTCATCAACGTCTTCAACTAACGCTGCCTCACCATTATTATACGTTACAATTCTTGAGGTATTACCACCATTATTCCCTCTACTTACAGAAGAATCAAAAAATTGATTGCTAAGTTGCCCACTACCATGAGAACCACTTCCATTAGTTTCCACCTGTTGGCTATCATCTTTTTGCTCATTTTCTTTTTCAGAAGCAAGACCATTTTCATTCTTATCAGTTACAACTACCTTTTGTATATTACGAGCTCTTTTAGTTATTATATTCTGACCATTACCTTTCTCAAGCTCTGTATTTTCCACACTGCTTGATTCACTATTGCTACTCTTAGTAGCTTTTTTTACACTATCAGATTCATCATTGTTGTTTACTGTGAATGCCCGTACTAAAATCTCTGGTTCTTTATTTACATTATCTCCTTCAATTTCCACTTGTTGACAATTATCATTGTTTTCTTCCGCGTCATAAAAAACTTCGTCATCCGGAAAAGATGGTTTTGTTGTTTCATTATTACCTACAGCTTCAACCATACCATTCAAAAGAGCAGGGATTTCTTCGCCAACTTTAGTATGATTATTATCACTAACTCCTTCTGTACCTCCATTATCTACTGATGGTTCAGCATCGACTAGAACATCAAGCCTTTTCTGAAGAAGTGCAATAATTTGCATGAGATTTGCGTTTTGATTATCGAATTTCTTTTGACTTTTCTTTCTACCTTTCTTTAAATGACCATTCCTTGCCTTGGCCTCATTTAAAGCTTCATCTAAAATGGATTTAGTTAAATTTTCACCTTCTTGCTCTACTATAGATCTAACCGCATCATAACTAATCCGCTCGGTAGCATAAGACAATCTTTCTTTTATGCTCCTTGGATTTTGCTTCTTCTTACTATTACCCATATCACCCCCCTTACGAATACTATTTGAAGATTCCTCCAGAACCTCCATTCTACTTATGGTATCACTTTCTTTTTTTGTTTCAAGAGGATTTCCCTTTATTTTTTGACTACCACTGTTTGATTCTATGCTATTATTATTTTTCTTATTATTAGATAAAAAAACTATAGCACGATTTAAATTACCTTGAAGATGCTCGACCTTGCGATATTCTTCTCTAGAAATGTAATCCCTAGATTGTGTTATATCGTACATATGACTTACAATAGGCATATCAGGATGACAACTCCATGGCTCACCTTGCTCCTCAGCAAATTTATCTACTACTTCCTTTATTTTTTTTACTGCTGGTAAACCTTCTTCAGGCTGCGCACAAATAACGCCAGCTTTAACAACATTTACATAAAAACTTAAGAGCTTAACATCTTTAGCATCTATTGCTTTTTTTACTAATTCCTCTACACCATTTAGTATGTTCAGTACAGCACGATTTTTAATTTTTTTATTTCTTAATTCGCTAATGATATTCTCATTATACTTTTCAAACAAATACTCGATAACTGGAACACTCTTCGCGCTCACAGCGTTCTCTAAAATGGCAGCTAGACTATTCTGCAAGAAAGTCAAACTTTCTTCATCACTTTCAATGAAATTTAATATTTTTGCTATAAATTCCGTATTACCAGTGCGTGAAACAGTTGACAAAATTAAATTGTAAATGTCCTTTTTTCCCTTGCGTACACTGCTACTACCCTTCTTAATACTACCAAGAATTTGTTTACTAAAAACTTCAATTACTCCATTATCTTTAAATGCTTCTTCATATATTTTCTGAACTACTGAACCTTCACTTTCAACGTATTGCTTGCATAAATGCTCAACAATTAGAGTGCGCTCACAATTTATTGTAGTTTCTAAAAGAGTAGTGATACACTTTTGCAATAGATCTGCTTTAACTGGATCACTTATATGCCTTTCGATTGAGTTTAGTACTATCTTGATAAATTCCCTGTTTTCAGTGAGAGATGCCGTTTCAAGTATTCCATATAAAGAATCAGGATTGCCTGTCTGTAACACCTTTTCAAGATCTTTTGAAGCATATTCAACAAAAACTGAATCTAATAAATTTTGTTCTTTCCTTAATGCTATAGCTGAAAAGAAACTAACTTGACCACATTGTGTTTTAATTGTTTGCTCTTTTAAACTTTGATATAAATTAGGAAATTTCTCTATAAAGATTTCAATATATCTTTGATTACCAACAAATAGAGGAAAAAGACTCAAGTTTTCCTCAGCAAAAAGTACATCATGATATTTCTCTGCCAGCTTGTCATTAGCTGCAATTGCTAAAAGCACCAGTTCTTTTACTGAGTAATCATGATTATAGCTCTCTGTGTTGAACTTGTACGTGCAAAGTATATTACTAAATATATGCTGATAGTCACTTCTTTTTTGTAACTTTAAGTTAAGGTGCTGTAAGCAGAAATTTTTAAAATTTTCACCATCTAGGCCAACAACAGATATTCCTTCATAGCCATCAATATCATTTACAATCTTATCCAACTCCACATAATTACTTTCTTCTGTAGCTTTATTTAGAGCACTTACAAGAGTTTGAATGTTTGATATATCAGAGAGCATTTTATCACCTGAGGTCATAGTACATTTCTCAAGATTTTCACCAACATTTTCTATTGGTTTGTTCTCAATGCTTAGATCTTGAAAATTAGCTCCTGTACTACCAGAACCAACGGTATTGCATGCAGCTGTTTTCTTTTGATTTGTTACATCCAAACTAACCAGACTTTGGCAATCATCACCTTCACCATTGTGACAAGAATCTCTAGCATTCTCAGATTCCGAACTACCTAATTCTTCTTTATTAATTGGTGTGCAGTTACGGTCAAGTTGACCGTCAATACCTGAATTCCCAGAGCCACCACGCTGGCCCTCACTACTTAAACTTTCAGAGTTACCTTCTACGTTACTTACTGGTCCTACTACAAACACTCTAAAAGATTCACCAAACATATTTTACCCGAAACATAACTAGTCAAGTATACTACTCAATGGTAACCTTGCCAAGCAAATTATTTAGTTTTTTAGAAAAGTTACTAACATCATCTATTTCTTCACCTTCGGCAATGCAAGCCTGATAGAATAACAAATGTATCATATCCTCTAGTGTAGATCCTTCACCACTTTTAGTGTGGAACTTCATTATACTTTTTATTACTGGATGTTTCGTATTAATTTCTAACACTTTCGGAGTGCGATAGCTTAGCTGCTTTTGTTCACGTAAAAAACGCTCCATTCTAAGATCCATAGCACCTTCATCAACGGCTAAACACACAGGACTATCAGTTAATTTCTTGGAAATTTTGACATTTTTTACTGAATCCCCAAGCACTTTAGTGAAATATTCCAGTATAGAATCTGTATTTTCTTTAGATTCTCCTACATCTGACTCGTTTTTTTCATCTCTTTTATTCTCTTTTGAAGAGAATATCTCCAAATCTACGTCTGCACGAGTAACAGACTTAATTTTATGGTCTTTATACTCACTAATAACGCTAGTCCAGAAATCATCGACAGGATCAATAAATAGTAATACTTCCAATCCTTTGCTGATGAATCCTTCAAGTTGCGGACTATTTTTCACTGAGTCAAGACTATTTCCTGTGAGATAATAGATATGCTCCTGTTCTTGCTTCATTCTACTTATATATTCATCAATACTTACTAATTTACCATCGCTTGTACTGTTGAATCTACAAACTGAAAGTAACGTTTCTCTTTCTTCAGTTGGCATAGCTTCACAAAGGCCCTCTTTTAATACCGCACCAAAGTTAGTCCAGAATTTTGTATACTCTTCTAAATTTTCTTTTGCTTTTTTGCTAAGCTCGGATATTACGCGCTTAGTGAGCGACTTTTTGATCTGCTCAACAACACGATTATTTTGCAGGGTTTCCCTGCTGATATTTAAAGGTAAATCTGGTGAATCAACAACACCTTTTAGAAAACGCAAGTATTGCGGTATAACTTGAACATTATCTTCAGTAATGAAGACCTTATTTACATATAACTTAACAGAGCAACGCCTATCCGGGTGAAATAAATCAAAAGGTTTAATAGAAGGAACATAAAGCAAATTCGTATATTCTATTGCACCTTCATTTTTATTGTGTAATACCATCCAAGGTCTACCACCCACACGTGCAACATTGCGGAAAAATTCGTCATGTTCTTCTTGGGTCACTTCATTTCTTGATTTCGTCCAAATTGCAGCTTTACTGTTTAATCTTTCACTTTCTCCCTTTTCATTTATAAACTCAACAGGAAAATTTATATGATCAGAATAGGTAGTAACAATATTTTCAATGCGAAATTTATCTAAGAACTCACTCTCTTCAGGACGCATGACCAGCGTAATTTTAGTTCCTATAGGGATCTTATCACCTAACTTGCTTAACGAGTATCCTCCATCTCCTTTTGATTTCCACATCCACGATTCTTCTTCTCCAGCTTTTCGTGACTCCACTATAACTTCTGATGCAACCATAAAGCTCGAGTAAAAACCAACACCGAATTTACCAATTAACTCCACAGCTTGACTTGAATCTTTGTTGTTTTTAATCGCATCTAAAAATTTTTGTGTACCGGAGCTTGCAATCGTACCAAGATTATCTATTAAATCCTGTCTATTCATTCCAATCCCATTATCTGTGATACACAGCCCATTCGCATCTTTATTGGAGCTAATAGTAATCTTTAGCTCATCACTACTGAAATCTAGTAGATTAGGGTTCATCTGAGATTCATAACGCAATTTATCGCACGCATCTGATGCATTTGAAATCAATTCACGCAGGAAAATATCTTTATTCATGTAAAGTGAATGAATAACTATATTTAATACCCTACCTACCTCAGCGTCAAACTTTAAACTTTCAACTTCTTGTACGCTATGCATTTTGGACCTCGTTATTTAGTACCTACAGTAAATCTAAGTACTGAACTGTAAATTTTCAAGACTAAAAGCTGATTTATTATAGACTTGCTCTTTTATTTTCCATATTTCTAGTACTTATTTCTTCTAAATTTCTTTTTAATACGTGTTGTAAGTATTGCTCAGTCAACATATAGAAGCGTATCACCACTTTTATTTTTAACATTAGAATTACTACAGGATTTTAATAATGACTCAACTCTAGTAACGCCAACTATGGATTAGAAGAAAACAAAAAAGCCGGGGAAATAGGGTAAACTCCGATATTGTGAAAAAAACTGATGTTATAGAGACAACAAATAACCTTGCAGAATGACAAAAAAGTGTATTATTTACCGTAAAAATAGCTTTTTCACTTGGTCAAAGCATAGAAAAATTTGTAGAGAGATGTTGTCGATATTCTTAACATCACGTCTCAATAGCCAAAACCCCTTTCAAAAATTACAGAGTTTGGTAACCTAGTCCTTTCTCTCATTCACATCATCCGTGAACTGTTACCATTAACGTCGATTTTTAAATTTAAGTTTAAAAATTATAATAATGTAATATTGCCTTACGCATAGCAACTCCAAATTCTACCTGTTGCAAAATAACATTATCTGCTATATCACTACTAATCTCTACTCCTCTGTTTACTGGCCCTGGATGCATAACAATAGCATTAGGTCTTGCACACAATAGCTTTTGTAAATCAAGTCCATATAAATGAAAATACTCTTTTTCTGACGGTACAAACCAACTATTACTCATGCGCTCTTTTTGCATTCTAAGAAGCATAACTACATTAGCATTTTTTATACCTTCACTCAATGAATAGTGCACCGAATCTACTTCGAGAAAATGTGTGCACGTCAAAGTTGGTGGTGCAACTAAACCTATTTTTGCTCCAAACATCTTTAATAATCTTATATTTGATCTTGCAACTCTGCTGTGCAAAACATCACCACATATTACAATTTTCAGATCTTTTATTTGTTTTTTATGATTATTTATCACTAAATAGTCTGCAAGTGCTTGAGTTGGATGTTCACTGCTTCCATCACCTGCATTAATTACCGAACATTTTACATGTCGTGCCAGAACATCAACAATGCCGCTACTTTTATGCCTGATTATCATAAAGTCAGGATTCATAGCGTTTAACGTTTTTATCATGTCTTTTGTATCCTCTCCTTTACTAATAGAAGAAGATTTTATTGGTAAAGTTATCACATTTGCACCAAGACTTTTTGCCGCTATTTCAAAGGACGCAAGAGTGCGAGTTGAATCTTCAAAAAATAGATTAATTACTGTTTTATTTTTTAAAATTTTATTATTGGCATCCTCTTTTGTAAGATATTGATTTGCCAATTCAGTTATACTTTTTATATCGTTAACTGTAAGATCTGAGATTCGTAATAAATTTTTTCTATTGTTCATAGCCTTTTTTCAACGTGCAATTATCATTCCAGTATGTCACACTGTAATTACTTTTTCTTTTTAAAAGGCATATTTTCATTAAATAAGCAGACCGTGCTTGAGCCATGCCTTAAGGTAAACACTGAACTTACTCTCTCAATGATAAGATAATTATCAACTGTACGGAAGTTTATTAAAGACTCATATCCTTCAGAATCAACTACAAAAACTGCTGGAAGGTCAGAATTCACTTTATTGAACTGCAGATACGTAAATTTCCCATCATCAAATACTTTCATAGGTATTATCGACTGACTGCCATGAACATGTGAAATAGAGTAATTAAAATTCAGGCCCTTTTTTACAACATCAAGATCATTTATATCTGGAATAATGGTGTGACTAGTCTGTTCAAAGATATCACCATTATTGTTCGTATAGAACCCATCGCTATTAAATAATGGATAAAGAAATCTCACTTCATATGCAAGCCTCGGATCATCTAATCCTGTTGCTTCTTCAGCATGAAATTCAAAATAATAAACTCTTTTGTTAGTAATTATAGTTGCATTAGTATCGGCAAGGTCATCTATAGGTTTAATAAATAACCTGTTACCTTGGGGGAGAAGTTGCCAACCGGTTGAATCACCCATTGAAAGATTCTGTATTACTTCTCCTGATTCAAACAATATACTGGATTGATACCCATAAAAACCCGTATACTTATGTATGGCTTGTGGATTATAACTTATTACCTTGATATGATCATCTGCAGCTATTGAACGCGGTTCTTGCTTTGCAAATGTATCACTACTATAAAAAAACAACAATACAGCAAACAGCAAACAGCTCATAACATTAAGTGCGTACTAATTCTCAATATTTTATCATTAATAAATATAAGCTGCAACTACTAAGATACTTTCTTAATAACCTTTCATAAATATTATTTAAATTTAAATTACATATTATATATATGTTAATAAATCAAGTTTTTAGTTAAAAAAGTTTTGATTATTGATTTTTCAAAATTACAATGCAATATATTAATTATTTTTGTTAGGAAGCTAAATACGAAACTAAGTGATACAGTAAATACAAAATAAATAGGAAGAAAAAGGGAAGAAGAAATTTTAGCTCAAGAAGAAACATTGAACCCTTCTTCTAATGAAGGTAACGAACAACAAGTGGAAGGAGATGAAATAGTCACTATTCAGTCTTCTAAAAACGCCAACTATGGATTAGAAGAAAGCAAAAAAGCCTGGGAAATATGGTAAACTCCAATATTGTAAAAAAAACTAAGAAGGTACCCCAGATGGAGA
>JARBCG010000023.1 GCA_028803175.1 Wolbachia sp. | reverse complement strand
ACTAAAGTAGTCCAACATAAAGTATATTATACTAAAGTGTCCGCCTTAAGGTAAAGGTGTTAACTCACTCACCTCACTACATAAAAATGTAGCTTTTTTAAGAGCTTCTTGACCGCAATTTGAAACTTGTAACTCATATAAAAAAGGAATGAAAATGCGTTAATGCCGTTTAGTGAGAAGGTTTTACTCAGAAAACGGTCTATTATTGAGACAGTTTTTGATTATTTAAAAAATAAGTTTAAAATTTAACATTCTCGTCATTTAACGTTCTCGTCATAGATCACCAATCATATTGTTTAAAAGGCAAAAAGCCCAGAGTCTCCTATGTCTACTTTGTTGGTTAATCCATAGTTGGCGTTTGCAGTGTATAAAGCATTTCTGCAGTAATAAGAGATGAACCTTCTAACATAGGAGCTAAACATGAAATAAGATACACAAAAGCAACACCTATAGTAATTTGTACTGCCAAGGCAGTATAACAAGCAGTCTTTGACTTATTGTCTTTCAGTGCACTATGAACATAACGTGATGCAGCAATATTTAAAACTATCAAAAATATTCCAAGAGAAAAAATTCCACATGCTAACGTGCTAATTTCTGCTGCTAATATTGAATTAGTTATCAATGTTCCTAATTTCATTCCTACCTTATATATTCCTTATAGTGCAGATACTACTCTACCACCTAACAATACAACACAGAAAATTGCTGAACCCTCATCTTTAGCTTCAAATACTTCCTTTAAACATATCACAGCTAACTTTGCAACTAATGTCAAAGCTAATAGCATTATTAACATACCAAATAAGGCAGTTTGAGTGGCTAACAAAGCTATTCCCGTAGTGATTGCTGCAACAACCACTGAGGTTGTAATAATAGACATAGTACTGCGTATAACCCTAGGAATTGATTTCCAAAAACTTTTTATTTTTTGCTTAATTGCTTCACCAAACTTACGCCATATTAGTGTAACAAATGCTACCATTAACGCCATACATGCTGCTATAGAGAGCGTCAACCATATTGGAAGCATGGGAGAAAGTAGGAGGCTGAAAAGTATAGTGGATGGAAGTGCGACTGTTACAAGACCACACAAAGCTAAACCTATTCAATAACCACTGAACATAGTTTTTTTTGCATCATTATCACTTGTCCATTGATTTTCAGAGCTAGAGGTAGTTGTATTATTATTAAATTTGACCGTATATGTGAATAATTATATTGACATTGAAAAGTATACATTGCAGATAGTTAAAAAACAATTATTAATTGAGTTTAAGTAATACAGTCAATTATTAAGTGTTGCAACTCCACACTTACGACAAACTTTCCACCATCAGTTTCAAACCCAGATTGCGCTGTTTTACTCCACTCTATCACTTCTGCATTACAGACCATTTGCAAATCATTCTGTGCAGATTGATTAAGTTTATCTTCTTGAGCATTTGCTTTGATTGTTAATTTTTTGATTAAATATTTAATAGAAACGTTATTATCTGCCTTTATTTTTCTTATAAGATTCAATATCTGCACACAATTATCTCCCATTTCTTTTGAATGCTTATCGTAAATAAGCTCTTCCGAATTTGGCCAATTACCTTGATTATGCAAAGAATTATAGCTGTATAATTGATGATATATTTCTTCTGTAATATAAGGTAAAAAAGGTGCAAATAACCGTAGAATAACATTTAGCGTATATGCCAAACTTTGTTTCGCACTTAAGTTTCCAACACCACTCACTGTTTCCCCATACGCGCGTTTTTTTACTAATTCTAAGTAATTATCACAAAAGTCCTTCCAAAAAAATTCCTCTATCACACTTAAAGCTTCGCAGTATTCAAATTGTAACAGGCTGCTTGTTGCTTTATTTGTTACTTTGTATAATTTAGACAGTATCCACTTATCTAGTGTTTCACTAATAGAACTTAAGCTCAATGTCTGATGCTTTTCCACAAATGTAGAAACGAATTTGCTAGCATTCCAAAGTTTTGTAATCAAACGTTTTCCGGTTTTGAATGTATTTTCAGAATAAATTGTGTCAGCTCCAAGTCTTGAGTTTGCTGACCAATAACGCACTATATCTGCTCCATAAGTATCAAGCATTGAATGTGGAGTAATTATATTACCTTTTGATTTACTCATCTTTTTCTTATCATCAGCTAAACACCAACCGCTGATCATAATATTTTGCCATGGTAAAGAATCCGCGTGGTAATGTGCTTTTAAAATCGTGTAAAAAGCCCAAGTTCTTATTATTTCATGACTCTGGCTGCGCAAATCTGCAGGAAATATTATATCATATCGATGGTTTGGCAGACTAAGCCCATTATTTATTGCTAGTGCATTTAGCTGTGGAGTGATAGCACTTGTGCCCCAAGTGTCCATAACGTCCTGATCTGGTATTACTTCCTCTTTACTGTATCCTTCAGGTAAATCGTTTAGCGGATCTACAGGTAATTTTTTTACCTCTGGTATAATTATTTTACCTTCTTCACCTTTGCGTTTCGAATACCACACTGGAAATGGCACACCAAAGTAACGTTGCCTTGAAACACACCAGTCCCAATTTAATCCTTCTATCCACACTTCCATGCGTTTCTGCATAGTACATGGATGCCAGTTGCATTCTTTAACTTTTTCTAATATTTCTTCTTTTTGATCTAAAGTTTTAATGAACCATTGATAAGTGGGTAATACCTCAAGCGGTGCTCCTGATCTCTCTGCACATTTAACAGAATGGGAAATAGCAGTGCTTTCTATGAGCAATCCTTCTCTACTTAAGATTTCAATTATCCTTTTCCTTGCTTCTTTAACCTTTAGTCCATTTATCTCATCATAGATTACAGCGTCGCGTGCTGGAATGACATCCTTAAGATTTATTTTTCCATCCTGATCGATAATAATCTTCATCGGCAGATCGTGTTTTGCGTGCCAATATATATCGAGTTCATCACCAAATGTGCAACACATAACAAGCCCTGTACCCTTATCTATTTTTACTTCATTGTCAGCAAGTATTGGTACTTTTTCTCCTGTTATTGGCACTATAGCTTCTTTTCCGATAAGATGAGTGTAACGCGTATATTCTGGGTGACAGAAAACTGCGACGCATGCAGGTAATAACTCAGGACGCGTAGTTGCGATATGAATTTTTTCATTTTCTTCAGTTGAAAAAGCTATTGTATTTAGTGATGATTCAAAAACTTTGTCTTCTATTTCTGCTTGTGCAATTGCAGTTTTATCAACTGGGTCCCAAAGAATGGGCTGCATTTTTCTATATGCATATCCCTTATTATACAGGTCAATAAATGACATTTGAGAGAGTGTTATGGCCTCTTTACTGATCGTGTGATATTCTAGATCCCAATCATAGCTTATTCCTACAGATTTAAACAATCCTTTAAATTCCTGTCTTGAATTGTTGATTACTTCATGGCACATTCCTATGAATTTTTTTCTGCCGACATCTTTTGCACGGATTTTATGAGTTTGTTCAACTAATCTTTCAGTTGGAAGTCCATTATCATCAAAGCCGATCGGATAGAAAACATCTTTGCCTTGCATACGTTGAAACCTTGCAATGAAATCTGTGTGACAATAGCTAAATATATGACCGATGTGCAATTTTCCTGATATTGTCGGTGGAGGAGTGTCAATGGTGAAGGTATTATCTTTTGTGCCATTCCACTTATAAACCTTACTACTCTCCCATAATATATTATATTTGTTTTCGATTTCTTTGAAATTATACCTTTCTGTTAACATTGATACTGAAATATTTGTTGTCTTAAGCTAAAGTTAGCACAGTTAGGTAAATTCAGCAATTGCATTATTATGGTGATAAGTGTATTATACATATTGATTTATTTGGGCATTAAATGAATAAAAAAGAAATTATTGAAAAAATCGAGAATCTACTTTTTCGAACAAATGGCGATTTTGAAAAATCATACGATCTGTTATCAATAGTTAGATTAACTGAAAACTACATGAAAAGCTGCTTAGAAGAGATTGTTAAAGAATATAATAACCTACTCACAAAAGTCTCTTGGAGTTGTGGGATCACTCAAGGTGGTGCTCAAGGTGCTAACGTGAACAGCTTGAATGACGTTTTTAAATTATGCTCAAAAAAGCTTGCTCTGGCTGTAGCATCTGACCGTAAAAAATCTTATGATCAAGAACTCTTTAAAAAATATAAGAAAGAGGATTTACCCAGAAGGAAAGTGGTGGATGAAGTTTTTTAGAGAACTCAGAGTGCTCAGTGAAATGTTAACAATATTTCTAATAAGTAAATTTGATGTGATCTATAAATTTACTGAAGAAGAAGTCAAAAAACTGAGAGAGTATACATTTATTAGTGGTGATACATATCTAATAACATGCCTAACATAGATCAAATACAACCAGCTAAAGCTGGTGGTTAAAAAAACGCATGTAAAGCAGATTGTGAGTTTAAAAACTTGATGTTAAAATCATTAGAATAGCTATGAAGACTTCCTTGTTCTTCGATATAATTACGTAAATCTGTAGAATT
>JARBCG010000123.1 GCA_028803175.1 Wolbachia sp. | reverse complement strand
CTATTCTAATGATTTTAACATCTAGTTTTTAAACTCATAATCTGCTTTACATGCGTTTTTTTTAACCAGCAGCTTTAGCTGGTTGTAATTAATTGAAAAACTACACTCAATAAAAATACCATACAGCTTATCTATAACTATTTCTTGGTATTGTACCTGCATATAGTACTCACCAAACAGCTTACTTATATCTTTAGCAGCAATCTCACCACTTGTATTGGTAACGTGTACACCATAGTTCGAAGGAATAATCTTTATTCCATTAAAGACAAAGACAAAGTAAACTTAGACCTTCACTGTAATAATCATTTCCTATAACCTAACTCCTAAAATTATACCAACATGAGTGTATACAACATTAGAAGTCATGTAAGCCTTAAAGTTGTGAAGTAGATTACAATCAACTAATTTTTAGTGCCACATATTGCTAAGCACTGCATAATAATGTTATGAAAAAAACTTTCTTTAAGCCAAAAAAAAGCCTGGGGCAAAATTTTATTCTATCAGATGAGATAGCAAATAAAGTAATTGATTTAGCTGGTAATTTGGAAAATTTTAATGTCATTGAAATTGGCCCTGGTTATGGCTCATTAACAAGAGAAATATTAAAACGCAATCCAAAGTCTTTACTAGCTATAGAGAAGGATAGCAATTTAGTAAAACAACATGATCATTTATTAAATAAGTACCAAGAAAAGTACAGAATTATAGAGGCAGATGCACTCCATGTAAAAGAGGAAGAATTAATGGAATGTCCAGTTAAGGTGATTGCTAATTTACCTTATAACATTTCAGTAGCATTATTTTTAAAATGGTTAAACAACATAAGATTTTTTACAAATTTGACATTAATGTTTCAAAAAGAAGTAGCAGATCGCATCACAGCAAAGCCTAATTCTAAGGACTATGGGTACTTATCGATAATAAGTCAGTTACTATGTGACATAAAAAAAGAATTTGACCTTGATTCAAAAGAGTTTTTTCCAAAACCAAAAATACATTCCTCAATAATTATGGTAAATCCATTACCTACTTGGAGATTTGTAGTAAATCTAGAAGTTTTAGCAAAATTAACACATGCCGTTTTTGCTCAAAGAAGAAAGACGCTAAGAACTAGCTTAAGAAATATAGTGTACAATACTGAAACTGTTCTTGAAAAGACCAAATTAAGTGGAAATGAGCGCCCAGAAAATTTAACCATTGAACAATTTTGCTTACTGGCAAATAATTGTATTTAGTTTCTTTCTTAGAATGCAGACTTAGATTCATAAGGTTAGATATGAATCCAAATCTACGCTGAATTTTTAACTTATAGCATAGTACAACATCCTTTCCCTTGCTTTTTACTTTCATGTTGTTCAATTCTTTCAGATTTATAGAAGTTAACTTTTCTCTTGAAGAATTCAATTCTCCTTTAAAATGTCAACTATGGATTAGAAGAAAACAAAAAAGCTAGGGAAGTAGGATAAACTCCAATATTGTAAAAAAACTAATGAGGTACCCAAGTGGAAAAGAATAGCATGGAATTATTTTGCTTTGTAAATGTTCAGACAAATTACTACCTAGCTACGCACTGTTATTTGACCTGTAAGTATTCTATATCTGTGCTTAATCTGTACTTAGTACAGAACATTAAATGGTGCTTTAAATTAAACGTACTGTGGGAGCTATGTCTTTAATCCATACTAAACCATACTAAAGTAGTCCAACACTAAAGTATATTATACTAAAGTGTCCGCCTTAAGGCGAGTGTGTTAACCAACCCACCTTACTACATAAATAACTGCATAAATTAAATCTTCAAATTAGGAATGAGTATAATATACGACAACAAACGCACCATTGAAATTATACTTAAATATATATAGCTAATGCTGTGTACTAACTTTAACTTATGAACTATAATTTGCATATGACTAACTTAGAAAAAAATGAAACAAGAACTCATTAAGCTACAAAACCAGATAAATTATCATAATGTATTATATCATCAGAAAAATAGGCCGGAAATTACTGACGCTAAATATGACGAACTGAAGAGAAAGGCAGCTGAGATAGAGAAACAACTACCAGAAACTAGTGACGTGCAAAGTAGTATTGGTGCTGCACCAGATGAAAGATTTTCTAAGGTAAAGCATGCGGAACCTATGCTTTCTCTTGATAACGCATACGATGAACAAGGTGTAGAAAAGTTCTTATCTAAAGTAAAAAAATTCTTAAATATTGATCAACTAGAAATATTCTGTGAGCCAAAAATTGATGGTCTATCATTTTCTGGAATTTATGAAGATGGAATGTTTGTTAGAGCTGCAACCCGTGGTGATGGTTATGTAGGTGAGGACGTTACTCATAATATTGCAACAATAAAGGACTTTCCTAAATCTTTGCAGGGTATTAAAGATAGGTTGGAAGTAAGGGGTGAAATATATATTTCTAATGATGATTTTATAAAATTAAATGTAGATAATAGACTTCTTTCGAAAACTATTTACGGTAAGAAATCTTTAAGAGAAGTGCAGGTGAAAACCACAGAATACTCAAATGTATTTGAGGAGCATAGACAAACTTCAATAACAAAATTGCCATCAGAAATTGAGTTTCGAAAGAAGTCTAATGAATTTGCCAACCCACGTAATGCAGCTGCAGGTTCTTTACGTCAGCTAGATGCGAATATAACAGCGAGCAGACCATTAAAGTATTTTGCTTACTCTATGATTGGTGGAACAAAAAAGAGTCAGTATGAAGTATTAAGTAATCTAAAAACACTCGGATTTTGTGTAAATGAGCATCAATGCCTATCAAAAAGCTTAGATGAAATGTTAGAATTTTATAATAAGATTTATAACTGCCGTTACGATTTAGGCTACGATATTGACGGAATAGTTTATAAAGTAAATGACTTAACATTACATGAACGCCTTAGCAACACTAATAAGGCTCCACGTTGGGCACTAGCATACAAATTTCCTGCAGTATGTGCAAAAACAAAATTAAACAAAATATTTATACAGATTGGTAGAACTGGCGTTTTAACTCCTGTTGCAGATTTAGTGCCGATCAATATTGGAGGAGTTTTAGTTAGCAAAGCAAGTTTGCACAATCAGGATGAAATTAAACGAAAGGATATAAGAGAAGGAGATATTGTAACCGTAAAAAGAGCAGGAGATGTAATTCCTCAAGTCATTGAAGTAGACAAAAACTCTCGTTCTTTGAATATGCCTAAGTTTGTATTTCCTGAGGTATGCCCGGAATGTGGAAGTGCGGTACATCAAATTGAGGGAGAAGCAGCAGTGAGATGCTCTGGAGAATTTACCTGTAAAGCTCAAATCATAAAAAAGTTAAGACATTTCGTTTCTGAATACGCATTTGACATTGTTGGTCTTGGAGAAAAGCAGATAGAGTTTTTCTATAATCTTGGTCTGATAAAACAAGTTTCCGATATTTTTATTTTAGAGGAAAAGTTAAACGAGCTAAATTTAGAGGAAGAACATGGCTGGGGTAAAAAATCAATAGCCAACTTGTTAAGCTCTATACAAAGTAAAAGGGTAATAATCTTAGATAGGTTTATATTTTCTCTAGGTATAAGGCTTATCGGTCAAGTGATAGCTAAACTACTTGCTAGTTATTATATTTCGTATGACAATTGGTATCATTCTATGATTAAGTTATCATTTGATGATACTGAGTTAGTAAATATAGACGGTATAGGGAAAAAAACAGCAACTTCACTTAAGTTATTCTTTTCTGAGGAGCGTAACGTCAAAGTGTTAGATGACCTTACTTCCAATTTACAAATTCTTTCTGTTAATACTATCACTAGTGATTCTATTTTAAATAATAAAGTTATAGTATTTACCGGTACACTATTAGCTATGAGCAGAAGTGAGGCAAAAGTTAAAGCTGAAGCTTTAGGGGCAAAAGTCAGCTCAAGTCTTTCTACTAAAACTAATTACCTAATCGCAGGAGATAGCCCAGGATCAAAATATAAAAAGGCACTAGAGTTAGGTGTGGAAATTCTAAACGAAAACCAATGGTGTAAGGCAGTAGAAAAATCGTAATAACCAACTGGTATAAACAGTTTACGGTACCTCGAAGTTGGAAGTTGCCGCATTTCACATTTTGTATATTATATTAATTCTTCACATTTTTCATTAACATACAAACTATACTAATATCAAAAAAAATGGTAAAGTATGCAATTTACCACATATTATAAAGCAAAAGAGAAACCTGAAGATATTAGCGATAGTGCTTCTGATGAAGCTGCACAAGCTGAAAACAAAAATGAACAGATAGTTGAGGAACAGAATGATCAAGAAGATAGCTGGTTAGATTGTGGATATGACGGTTTTGATACTTTTAATACGATTGCACAAGCTACCAATGATACTACTCATGATATTATATAAACTACTAAAGCCAACTATGGATTAACCAACAAAGTAGGCGGAGGAGATTCTTGGCTTTTTTCCATTTAAATAATATGATTGGTAATCTATAACGAGG
>JARBCG010000122.1 GCA_028803175.1 Wolbachia sp. | reverse complement strand
TGCTTCAGAATGAGTAATTTCCGTTATTCTGGTAGGTTCTTTGCTGTTAGATGGTAATTTGTCTGCACATTTTTCATCTACTATTTTGCAAAAATCACCTACAAAGCAAAATAATTCCATGCTATCCTTTCCCTCTGGGGTACCTCCTTAGTTTTTTACAATATTGGAGTTTACCATATTTTCCTGGCTTTTTTATTTTCTTCTAATCCATAGTTGGCGTTAAAAGATCATTACTAATACACTCAGGCAAACTAGCTGAGTCTTTTTTTTACATATCTTACAGTAACCTTTTTGTAGTCTACACTCAGTGATTATTGGTTTAATTTCAGTCAGCTCCACTTTTTGAGCACAATACTTTCTTCCAAAATAACTTGACCTCTGCATGTATAAATCAAATCAATCGTACACTTCACCATCTCATCTACTTCCATTAACTTCCGCTTATGTGCCTTATGCCCAGGTTGCCTTCCTGGCTTTTTACCGCTCTTCTTTTTTGTTTTTTTTGCAATATACATCTTGCAATGGCGGTGGTTATGAATTTTTTGAACTTAACCAAGCTTATCTTGCAATTCTGCTATTTCCCTCCTAAGACTTTCTATCTCTGCTTTGAGATCAGCATTTTCTGATTTTAATACCACAATCTTCTCTTGCAGCACCTATATCATTAACTCCTCTTTATCTAGCTTATTGTCTCTACACTCTTATGCCATTTTGTAAACTACTTTCTTACACCGTAAACAGCTACCTTTTGGCAGTTCAACTACTTTAGTGATCTTGCAGACGATTTCTTACTCATTGAAACTGTATAAGGAAATGCTCCCCGGGCCGGATTCGAACCAGCGACCAATTGGTTAACAGCCAACTGCTCTACCACTGAGCTACCGAGGAATAAACTGCCTTTAATCTATCACGTTAGGTGATAGTTGTAAATATTTTTTATCTGTTTTCAACCTCAGCTCTGTGTTAAGTAACCGAGGAAAGTGTTGGAAAATAGAAGTTGTTTTAGGAGATTTAATAAAATTTACTTCTGATATACATTGCAAAATATGTACTGCGACCATTTTGTCGTATCAGTGTGATAATATTATAGCAAATCTCACAAGGTTTTTGAGTTTTACCATAGATATGAAAACTATTTTGAAAATATCCGGCAGAACAAGATTTTTGTGCATAATCTCTCAGTGTTGAGCCACCTGTAGTAATTGCATCACTCAGGGTATTTTTTATTTCAGTAGCGAGTTTTTCACATTCTCCGTGAGTCAACTATTTTGCCAGCCTGAGTGGTGATATGCGTGCTCTAAACAAACTCTCAGAAGCATATATATTCCCAACTCCAACTATCAATCTACTGTCCATTAATGCTGATTTGATATTTACTTTTTTATTTCTTAATAATTCCTGCAAATAATTCCCATTAAATTCACTTGTAATAGGTTCTATTCCGAAATAACTGAAAAAACCTATTTCCTGTTCTTTATTTAGAACAATGACTAATCCAAACCTTCTTTGATCATTAAAAATTACTGAAGTATCATCAGAAAATAAAAATATTACGTGATCATGCTTACTTTTTACATGATTATGCTCAACATATACAAGCTTCCCACTCATGCCAAGGTGTATTACCACAACTATATCACCGTCTATTTGCCAGACTATATACTTACCTCTACGCTCGATATAACTTATGATTTTATTCTTAAGCACATTATCAATTATTATTGGTACACGTAAGTCCGAGCGATTAACTATTACATTGCTAATTCGCTTATCTCTGATTTTATTACACAAGAAATTACAT
Source organism: Wolbachia sp. (assembly GCA_028803175.1). GTDB lineage: Bacteria > Pseudomonadota > Alphaproteobacteria > Rickettsiales > Anaplasmataceae > Wolbachia. The sequence continues at coordinate 2,688 of JARBCG010000122.1, read as the reverse complement.
ATTACTTCTACTTCTGGTAATTCTGGCATTGGACATCTTTTAAAATTAGACTTTTGGTGGTAATTTTGTCGTTGAAGCTTGTCTACTCTGCTGTTGTTTTTTCCTTTTTAAAATATTTTGCTTTAAAGCTTTAACTAATCTTTTTTTCTCTTCTTCTTTTTCCTTATTCTTTTTCGTATTATTCATTATTATCGTAATATATAAACCTGCCGTTGTAGCTCAGGTGGTAGAGTACATCATTGGTAATGATGAGGTCCCAAGTTCGAGTCTTGGCAACGGCACATTAATTATACTCATAATTACTGCACATCTTCAATTATTTATACATCTTAATCCAGATATATTGAACTCAAGACATATCTCAGCTATACTTTGCTATGAAGTTAATAAAAATTTTAATAAAACAAGTAAAACTAACTCCTAATTAAGATAAATAAAGTGGACTTTTTTGATATAAATAATATTAGAATAATTGGTAAGTATTTTATTAACTTTCTATCAAGTCTCGGTAAAGTATTTATATTTTTTATTCAATCTTTATATCATTGTTTTATACCTCCATATTATTTCAGCAATATAGCAAGGCAAATTATAGAAATAGGTTTTTTTTCTCTTCCAATTATTGGACTAACTGGAATTTTCATAGGAACTGCAATAGTTTTACAAAGTAGCTTAAGTGGCCAACTAATTAATCAGGAACAAATAATACCAAAAATTGTAACGGTCACTATCATAAAAGAACTGGGGCCAGTTTTAATCAGCTTAGTAATGATAGGGAAGGCTGGCTCATCAATTGCAGCAGAGATTGGCACAATGCGTATTACAGAGCAGATAGATGCCCTTACAACTTTGAATATTAATCCTTTTAAATACTTAATTGCACCAAGAATTTTATCATCAGTTATGGCTTTTCCCATGCTGACAATATGTGCGGACCTAATCGGAATATTCGGAGGTTATGTTACCGCAGTTCTAGAATTTAATCATAATTTTAATATATATATAAAATACACAGCTCAATTCTTTAATGCACATGATTTTATTACTGGGCTAGTAAAAGCTACCGTGTTTGGTGCCATAATTTCCATTTCAAGCTGTTATTACGGTTATCATTGTAGGGAAGGTGCTCGAGGGGTCGGAGTAGCCACAACATCAACAGTTGTTTTGTCATCTATACTGATCATTTTAACAAATTATATGATTACTCTGATCTATGCATAGACCCATAATATCGATATCAAATTTAAATTTATCTTTTAATGATAAGATGATACTAAATGATCTGAATTTTGATATACAAAAAGGAGAATCATTAGTAATACTTGGTGGCTCAGGCAGCGGCAAATCCGTACTAACCAAAACAATTATTGGTTTGCTAGCACCAGATTCAGGGTCCATAAAAATAAATAGTAAAAACAAAAATAAATTTGGTGTTTTGTTTCAAAATTCTGCCCTATTTGACTATGTCAAAGTGTGGGAAAACATATCTTTTAACTATAAAAAACGCTTTAACATTAGTAAAAAAGATGCAAAGCAACTAGCAATAGAGAAACTGAATGACGTTGGATTAGAAGAAAACATTGCAGATATGCTTCCAATAGAGTTGTCAGGTGGAATGAAAAAAAGAGTAGCACTTGCAAGGGCAATTGCACATAATCCAGAAATTATTATCTTGGACGAACCAACCTCAGGATTAGATCCAATTATGTCGGATATAGTGAATAAAATAATAATCAAATTATCCAAAGACCTAAATCATACAATTATCACAATCACGCATGATATTTATAGCGCATTTAAAATAGCTGGCAAAATAGCAGTATTATATGAAGGAGATATCATCTTTCATAGTACTGTTGAGGAGATAAAAAATACTAACAACGAATATATAAAAAAATTCACTTGCTGTATCCGTATAAAATAATCAAACTTCCTACTTATTCATTTTATTAATATTCATTTAATATCGTGCAGGTATATCTGTAATTACTCCAACCATAGGTTCTTCTCTTACGTCGCGCATTTCTATTTCTATTTTTTGAATTTCTATGAACCTATATATATTATAAGCAAGAACTACAAAACAAACTAAAGCTACAGTATAGGATGTGATAGATAGAGATGGGCAAGCAGTATATAATGCAATACCAGTAGCTGCTCCCATTCGCCAATTCCTATTTTGGCTTTTTTGTTTTGTTTTACAGGCTCTAGACGAATACTGCGATTACTGATTAACGAAGGTTTGCTCCACAATTTATTAGAGCTTACACTACCTACCTAATAGTATTAAAAAAAGAAAAATACTCTATTCATGCCTAAAGATGCATTCTGTTGACAACATGGAACTATATATTATTTGTTATAATTACGTATGTATTAACATGTGCAATTGCTTGTGGTGTAGTGCACCATTTGTCCAGACCATTTTTTCAAAGTAATCCGATTTTTTATCAATTACAACCAGCTGAAGCTGGTGGTTTAAAAAAACGCTTGTAACGCCAACTATGGATTAACCAACAAAGCATACAGAGGAGATTCTGGGCTTTTTTCCATTTAAAAAATATGAAACCATGGTAGATTATTTACTAAAAAATTAATTGATGATCTATGACGAGAATATTAAATTTTAAACTTATTTTTTAAATAATCAAAAACTGTCTCAATAATAGATCGTTTTCTGAGTAAAAC
>JARBCG010000121.1 GCA_028803175.1 Wolbachia sp. | reverse complement strand
CCTAATGATAAAAATCCTGCAATCCAATTTTGATTAATCGATTGTAGTGCAAAAGCTACAGGTGCACCAACACCTTCTAATCGCTGATAAGGCACAACGCCAGTTAGAACAGCAGAAACAATAATATACAAGATTGTACAAATTGTTAATGCACTTATAATACCTATTGGCATATTTTTTTGAGGATTTTTAACTTCTTCAGCTGCTGATGATACAGCATCAAAGCCTATGTAAGCAAAAAATACCATTGATGCACCAGTTAATACACCATTGAAACCGAATGGTAAGAAAGGGGTCCAATTTTCAGGTTTAACATAGAAGACACCTACGATAATAAATAATAAGACTACTAAAATTTTAATGATAACCATAATATTATTAATTCGAGTAGATTCTCTTACGCCATTAACTAATAATGCACCGATGATGATAATAATTAAAAAAGACAGTAAATCGAAGTATTGACCGCTACTAGGATCATATGATCCAGATAATGCTTTTACTAAATGAATATCCATACCGGATAATAAATTGATCACATATGAAGACCAACCACTAGCTACAGCAGCTATTGCCAATGCATATTCTAACAATAATGCCCAACCTAATATCCAAGCGATACCTTCACCGAAAACATAATAACTATATGTATAGGCGCTTCCTGCTTGAGGAATTTTTGATGAAAATTCTGAGTAACATAATGCTGCTAAACCACATCCAATTGCAGCAATAATAAATGAAATCATAATTCCTGGACCTGTAATAGTTGAAGATATTTCACCTGGTAAAATAAAAATACCACTACCTACAACAGCACCGACCCCAAGCATTGTTAAATCAAATGCGCCGAGTGTTTTTTTAAGTTTTTTATTTGATTGAGAAGAAAGCCACTGTTTCTTCTTGAAAAATTGATTCATGTTGCACCTCCGGCACATAATTATACATAGATTTATCTAAAAATTCTATATGTTTAAATAATTAGATTAGTGTAATTTTATTTCTAAAAAGGAATTAATGTGTACTTATTTTGAATATTTAGTGAAGTTTAAGGGAAAGTAATTAAATATGATGAAATATTTAAAGGTTAAACAGACTGTTTGACTATCTTAAATATCAAGTCTAATATTTACTATCGTGAAGAAAAAGGATATAAAAATTTATAATAATAAATGAGGAGGAACGATCATGAAAAATGAACAAATCGTATTAGCTAAAAGAACAGAAGGTATTCCTCAAGATGAAGTATTTAGATATGAAGATATAGATGTAAGAGAACCAAATAACGAAGAAGTATTATTAAAAACGATATATGTATCGGTAGATCCTTATATGAGAGGTAGAATGAATACTTCAAAAAGTTATACACAGTCATATGAAATAGATAAACCTTTTAACGGACATATTGTAGCAGAAGTCGTTCAGTCAAACTCAAGTGAATTGCAAGAAGGAGATATTGTAACGGGAGTATTGCCTTGGCAAAAATATATTACAATTAATCAAAAATACGTAACTAAAATAGCATCTGACGAAGTGCCATTATACCTATATTTAAGTGTACTAGGTATGCCAGGCATGACTGCTTATCAAGGATTGTTGAAAATTGGTAAACCTCAAGAAGGAGAAACCGTTGTTGTTTCAGCAGCTTCAGGAGCAGTAGGATCAGTAGTTGGACAAATCGCTAAACTTAAAGGCGCTCATGTAGTTGGTATAGCAGGTGGTTCAGAAAAAGTGAATTATTTAACGGAAACATTAGGTTTCGATGAAGGTATAGATTATAAGAAAGATAATTTTGCTGAAGAACTTGAAAAAGCAGTGCCAAACGGAATCGATGTATATTTCGAAAATGTAGGCGGAGAACTTTCCGACGAAGTATTCAAACACCTTAATCAATTTGCACGAATTCCAGTATGTGG
>JARBCG010000120.1 GCA_028803175.1 Wolbachia sp. | reverse complement strand
ACCACACTAAAGTAGTTCAACACTAAAGCATATTATATTAAAGTGTCCGCCTTAAGGCTATGGTGTTAACCATCCACATCACTACATAAAAGGCTTTAAAATTTTCGCATCTGGATTGTTGATAAAGCAGTATTACAGTAATGGCTTAAGAATGAGTAATTTCTGGTATTTCGGTAGGTTTTTTTCTGTTAGGTAGTAATTTATCTACACATTTATCATCAGTTTTTTTTCACAATATTGGAGTTTACCCTATTTCCCCAGCTTTTTTGTTTTCTTCTAATCCATTCCATAGTTGGCGTAAAAGGATCTCAAGTAATAAAAGTATTAAAAGGACTTGCAGAACTTGGCAAAAGAGCAAAAGGCTGGTTCTTTGGTTTTAAGCTGCATATACTCATTAACGAGAGGGGATAAAATTCAAAGTGTTGCGCTGACAAAAGGCAATTCGGACGATAGAAAACACGTGCCAAGCTTGACAAAGAGACTTATGACAAAGAGGCTTACTGGCCTGTTATTTTGAGATAATGGATACATAAAAAGTTGGCTTTTTCAAGAGCTTCTTGGTACCCTATTCACTTACTCAGTAAGTTCTGTTATTTCAAGAATATTATTTACCACAGATTTCTTGTCACAACCAAACAGAAACGTGCAGTCACCCATAGACAGAGTAAAGAATAAGAATATTGCTGTAAGCAAAAATCGAACTATATAGCAATTGCTGTTGATACAGCTAAAAATAGCCATGATAAACCCAGTTGTACCTTTCTTCTATATTTCTGATGAATAACTGTGCTTACACCAATAGAAACTATATCAACCATTACTCATACCTCACTAAAATAATTATGCTAATTTAATTATGACATTATTATGAGAAAAATGCAATATTATAAATATATTAATATTATTTTATTTCAGGTGTATATGAGCGAAGTGAATATAACAATTGGATAACGTAGAGTTGATTCTATATTTAAACCACAAGAAGTAATGGCTTACCTGTACCACTGTAAACAAAGAGGCCGGGACCGGAATTGAACCGATATAAAAGGATTTGCAGTCCTCCGCATAAGCCATTCTGCCACCCAGCCATTTTTATGCATAGATATCCATTATACCTTTTAGCATAGATAAAGCTTCTTTTTTTTTGCGTTGAAAAGTATTGCGTCCAATTATTGAACCATTACCACCGCCTTGCTTAATTTCTTTAACTTCATCATATATCTCATCTACTGATTTTGACCCACCACCAGAGAAAACTACTATTCTTTTCCCAGCAAAGCAAGACTTTTTGACATATTCAATCCTTTTGGATAATGACTCAATATTTTTTGCTTCTATTTTTTCTTTTTTCAAATGTTTGGTTGGAAGTTTTACTTTTATTATATTAGCGCCAAGCAAAGCTGCTATATGTGCAGCGTAAGCAATAATATCAATTGCAGTTTCAACTTCTTTAGAAATTTCATCACCTCGAGGATAAGACCATAACACTACCACAAGTCCATAAGATTTTGCTTCTGTTATAATCTCACGGGCTTCTTCCATCATATCAAAACACTTGGCAGAACCAGGGTATATAGTAAACCCAACAGCTGTGCAACCAAGACGCAGTGCATCTTTCACAGAAGCAGTTATTGCTTGATCAGAAACTAAATTTTTAGAATGTAAGGAATTAGAACTGTTAAGTTTTAAAATGAGTGGAAGCATTCCAGCATAAGTTGATGCTCCAGCCTCAATCATTCCAAGTGGTGCAGCGTATGCACTCACTCCAGCATCAACTGCAAGCTGAAAGTGATAATGTGGATCATAAGCATCAGGGTTAACTTCAAAGCTTTTAATTGGACCATGCTCAAACCCTTGATCCACAGGAAGAATTACTAATCTGCCAGTACCACCAAGCTTCCCATGCATTAAAATGCGAGTAAGGTTCGTCCTTGTTCCTGGATTTTCGCTTTCGTAGTAGTTTAAGATCTGTTTTACTTTGTCACTTATCAGCACTGTAACTTAAATTTAATTTAAGTTACAGATTGTAACAAAAATGGAGCTTAACACAAGAGTTTTAAACCATATCAAAAGCAATTTCTTCCTTATTCATATCAAATACAACCAGCTAAAGCTGGTGGTTAAAAAAACGCATGTAAAGTGGATTATGAGTTTAAAAACTCGATGTTAAAATCATTAGAATAGCCATGAGAATTTCCTTGTTCTTCGGTATACTTCTGTACATCTGTAGAATTCACATTGCAAACTGTAACAGCAAAGTATCCTCTTGCCAAAGGTGCTGAACCAAATATCTTTTTCTTAAGTGTTCAAATTACCGGAATAACTTGTGACTACTCTTTCCCTTAATATACTGTACCGACTTAGATAGCGCCATGCTTGGAGACATAGAGATTAGTATATGGTCAGGAGTAATATTACCTATTACGATATCTACATAGTTTGCAGTACATACTTCCATGATAATTTCTTTACTACGCACTGTT
>JARBCG010000119.1 GCA_028803175.1 Wolbachia sp. | reverse complement strand
ACTCTTTCCATTAGTATACTGTACCAACTTAGATAGCTCCATGCTGGGAGACATAGAGATTAGCATACGGCCAGAAGTAATATTACCGCTTACGATATCCACGTAGTTTGCAGTACATACTTTCCTAATAATTTCTTTGCTACGCACTACTAAACCATACTAAAGTAGTCCAACACTAAAGTATATATACTAAAGTGTTCGTCTTAAGGCGAGAGTGTTAACCTACCCACCTTACTACATAAAAAGCTTTAAAATCTTCGCATCTGTATTATTGATAAAGCAGTATTATGGTAATAATTTCTGTTGTTTTTTTGCCACATTGATAATGTTACAAAAATCCTTGATAGAAAAATATAAAGTATTTTTCACCAGTAAAGTTCTGTAATATCCTTTTTCATTGGTCATCACATATGCTTAAAGTAATATATCCTGGGAGTTTACCCTACTTTTCCTATAGCTTTTTTTAATCTGTAGTCGGCGTTTCTTGGTTATAATAAAACATTTCCCTCTAATTAAAAGTGATTTTGTTATGAAATCTCGGTATCATTATCTATAAGCCACACAGTATAAAGATGTTCAAAAGTATTTTCACATTTAGCTTTTTCACAGCTATTTCAAGAGTTACAGGACTGATAAGAGACGTATTAATTGCTACGATCATTGGTGCCACTTCTCTTGCAGACATATTTTTCTCCTCATTCCGTTTTGCTAATCTATTTCGTGCATTTTTTGCTGAAGGAGCATTTACCACCTCTTTTATACCGTTATATTCATCAGAATCACGTAACAACAAAAGGGCGCTTAATTTTGCGAGTAGTGTAATATCCATAACATTTATTATTCTGATAGTTTTTTGCCTTATTATGCAAATTTCCTTTCCTTACATTATTCAAGTTTTTACGCCTGGCTTTGATCAAACCAAATCTGCTCTTACTGTTACTCTATCAAGAATTATGTTTCCCTATATAATCTTTGTTTCAGTTGCGTCACTAATTGGAGGAATGTTGCAAGTAAAACAGCATTTTGCTTCAACAGCCATTGCCCCAATCATTTTGAACCTCTGTTTGATCATCAGTTTATTTATACCTTACATTGAAACTCCAGCACATAACCTTTCTATAGCTGTATTGATTGGAGGAGTCTTGCAAACATTGCTTATACTGCTTAGTGCGTATAAATTCAAGGCAGTTTTTTCTTTTAGTCTTAGGTTGAGCAATGAAGTGAAGTTGTTTTTTAAGCGCGTGATACCTGCAATTATCAATAACTGTATGACTCAAATAAGCGTCTGGATTGACACAATTATGGCAAGTTTTATACCAAGTGCAGTGTCTTATATATATTATGCTGATAGACTAAGTCAATTACCACAGGGAGTTATTGGTACTGCAATTGGTACAGTGCTTCTTCCATTAATTTCAAAACAGGTAAACGATACTGAAAACATAATCAAAATACAGAATAAAGCTCTAAACATAGGATTAATGTTAATCATGCCAACAACCGCTGCTTTTATTATTATCCCTGATATAATTTTACTTACGCTTTTTTCTTACGGTCAATTTGATTATTATGCAGTGCAGCAAACTGTTCCAACGTTAATAGCATTTTCTCTTTCTTTACCTGCACTTATCATAAATAAAGTTCTTCTACCTACATTTTTTGCTAAAGGAAATTTGAAAATACCAACTATATTTTCATTCATATGTCTTGGAATTAGTGTTATGTTGAACTTTTTGTTAATAACTAAATATCAACATACAGGTATTGCAATTTCGACTTCTATCTCCACTTGGGTCAATTCTATTCTGTTAATTAACTATTTAAAAACAAAAAGAATGTATAAAGTTAGTAAATCGCTATTATCAAATATTATAAAAATTTTTATAGCCACAATAGTTATGTCACTTGCTCTTTATATTCTTAGCTCTTTATCAACATTGTTACCTCTGGATAAAATGTTGACTCGTATCGTTCATTTAGCAACTTTAATAATTTTGAGTGTTACTGTATATTTTGGTACTCTTTATTTAACTTTTATGGGTAATATAAAACATTTATAAGCTATGAAATTCTCTCTATACACCATATTATTAACCTCACTAATATTAACTTTTATGCATATTGCTGTAAGCTTTAAGGATTGGAATGGGTGTAAGGAATACATTATACGAGAATTAGAGAAAACGTATGATGCTGAAATACATATTGGAGGAAAGGTTGAAGTTTCACTAATTACTCCAAGGCTAACCATTCACAACGTATACATACAATATAACGAACATAAAGAGCAAAAATTATCAGATTTAATTAGCATAAATAAAATTGAGGTAAGGCCATCATTTCTATCGTTGTTTTTATTTTCACTACAACCGAAGACAATTACATTGTTTGGTATGAAAAGCAATAAAGAAAATTTACTTCATATTGTAGATACGAAAATTAGCAACAATATAGTCGATGTAGCAATCAAAGATAGTCATATAAATTTAGAAGATAACTGCATTAATATCAAAGAGATTAACGTAAAAAAGAACAAAAATTTTTCAGGTGAAGTGAAGATAGGCGATAATTATTATGATTTTTCAGGGAAGATTAACATTACAAAAAAGAATGTGAATATTAACGTTGAATCAAATTTAATAAATTTAGTTTTTACAGGTGATAGGGACCAAGAAGCACTACAAGGCAATCTAACACTAACGGTTAATAACTACTCGAATTCCTTAGGTAATTTAGTAAAAATCATCAATCTTAACATACTCTCTCATTTGATTCCTAACGAAAGTATCAAAATATTGTCCAATGTAAGTATAAATGAAAACGAACTTACAATTACTGATTTAAAGGTTGATTCAAATAGTATACAGGCAAGTGGTAAAATACATAATAATAGAAAAAACGATCACACTAATGTCAATGTAAGCTTTAGTAAAGTGGATTTAGACTTTATACAAAATGATCCACAAAAGAAAATTGGTATAAAGGATTTATTGGAATGCTTTAGAAAAAGTATACCAAAAGACTTGAGTTTAAATTTTAGTATGAAAGCTTTTAATATTAATTATCAAAAAAAAATATTAGACGATTTCCGTGCTGTGCTGAAATTTGCTAATAATGAAGTAACGGTTAATACGCTTCTCAAATTACCTGGAATTAATAATATATCTTACCTATCTGGCAAGGTTTCAAATAACAATATGTTATCTGAGTTTAATGGCAATTTGTTAGTAGAAGGAAATGATTTTAAATCGGTTGTTTCGTATTTTTTTCCTGCAATGAAAATAGATGAAAATAAAACAAGTCAATTTACGTTTCGCTCTGAGTTACATTTTGCACCACGTACATTATCTATTTCAGATATTAGATTATTAAATGGTCGAGAGTTTTCGCAAGGATCAATTAAGGTAAGTTATACAAAAAACCACAATATAATTGATGGTGGGTTTAGCATATACAACCTCAATGCAGATAAGTATGATTTTAGCAGTTTATCTAAAATACAATGGCTTAAAAACTTTAAATATAATGTGAATATCAAGGTCAATATGAATGACTTTATGTTAAATGATACAAAAATCAAAGGTGTAGATTTTTTACTTAATATGGAGAAAGGTAAATTAGCTACAAACAAAATAAAATTGCATGGTGATAACTTTGACATAACTGGTAACACAACAATATTAATGGATCAAAAATATGCTAAACCTTTATTGGATATTAGTCTTAAAGGTAATAAATTCAATGGAAATATTATAAAATTACCAAGTTTAATAGAGAAGAAAAACAACTCAAGAAATGAAATAACCCAAATTAAGTGGTCAACAAAACAATTTAATTTTTTGAGTAATATAGAAGGCCTTGATGCAAACATACATATAAATACTGAGGAATTTAAGACTGAGCAGAGTGTTTTAAAAAGCTTTAATTTAGATGCAGTGATAAGAAACAATACTGTCACTGTTAGGAAAATGGCCTATATATTAGAACATGGACAAATTATCTTTCAGGGTTATCTGAGACCAGATTCTATGTATACGAAGTTTCTTATTACAAACCTGGAGATTAACAAAATTAGTGAAATGATAGGTATCAGCAATATAAAAGGTCAAGTTAGCTTAAGTGGTATAATTAAAACTCAAGGAAAAAATTTCTACGATTGGGCTAATAATTCATCAGGGGAAATTAATTTGGAAGCACAAGGAGTAAAATTTTCTAATGTAGATTTTAATTCATTTATTACCAATCTACTGGGTAGTAAGAATAAATCTGAAATTTCTACATTCGCTAATGTTGATATATATAAAGGTAGCACGTTTTTTAAAAATATCAGTGGAAAAGCAAGCATTGTTAAAGGTGTATGCGCAACAAGTTTACAATTTTGTATTGACCAAGCATCCGGATCAATTTCTGCTAATTTAACCTTATCTAACTTCACTTTAGTTTCCATATTCAGATTCTTTTTCATACCACTAAACTACAGTAGTCCAATACATATAGATATGAATTTAGATGGTCCTATTTGGCGTCCTAAAATGAGCTTTGATATAGATAAGATATTTCTTACTTTAATTGGTAAGAAAAATAATTAATCTTGTCTTAATAACCACAATTCTGGATTAACCAACAAAGCAGACGGAGGAGATTCCGGACTTTTTGCTCTTTAAACAATATGAAACAAGGGTAGATATAATTTATACTAAAAAATTAATTAGTGATCCATGATGAGAATGTTAAATCTTAAACTTATTTTTTAAATAATCAAAAACTGTCTCAATAATAGATCGTTTTCTGAGTAAAACATTCTCATTAAACGGCATTAACGCATTTTTCATTCCTTTTTTTATATGAGTTACAAGTTTCAAATTGTGCTCAAGAATCTCTTGAAAAAGATCCATTTTTATGTATCTCTTATCTTCAAATAACAGGCCGGTAAGCTTCTTTATCATAAGTCTCTCTTCAAGCTT
>JARBCG010000118.1 GCA_028803175.1 Wolbachia sp. | reverse complement strand
CTTTCCATCTGTGGTACCTCCTTAATTTTTTTACAATATTGGAGTTTACCATATTTCCCTGGCTTTTTTGCTTTCCTCTAATCCATAGTTGGCGTTCTTATTTCCTTGTTCGTAAGTTTTGTATTTTTAATAATATCTACAAGTTCTTGCAAATTTCCTGGTATAGTTTCATCTCCATGGATTAATTAGCATATCTACAAGTATACGTACTAATGGTTGAATTTGCAAGTATTTTTATAATTATCTTAATTATAAAATAATATATAATACATTATTTTAGTTGAATAGATGCATTCGAGGAGTGCAAGCTAAAGGTAAGCAGTACACTTTGGTATAGCTAACCAATGCAAGGTTCACCGTTTTTGTCATCCTATGGCTTGACCATAGAAAAAGTCTAGATTCCAGCATTACGCACTGGAATGACAATTTCTTATTTTCAGAGATTCTTTAATATGGCTAAGTTCTATTCAGTAAATCTTATTTGCTTAGCTATATTGTAAAACTTTTCCTTTTGTATCAGTGGTCTATTCTTAAATTAAAAGCCATTAGCGATTAGTTTCTTCTTGAATGAATTCCATTTGTATTTCCTGTATGTTATCTTCTATGCGTTTTATTTGTTCTATTAATCTTTCTTCTAAATCGAAATTACCGATTAATCTTGCCGCAGTTTTTTCTTTCTGTAATGAGTTTAATTCTTTTAATAACACTATATTATTCCACATAATTTCTGCAGACTTTCTATCTTTTAATTGACTGTTTAATACGCTAGTTTTTTCTATTATATATCTTATAAGGTTAGCCTGTTCAAATTGTTGAAGTAAAACCTCTTGATTCAGTTTGATGTCCTTGCTTATTATATCAACCATACGTTGTTGTAATTTTCTTTTTTCTTGATCAGTAAATTCGAAATTGGAAAATTGTTCAAAAGATATAGGGTGACCTAAGATCTCAGGGAATTCCATGGCTATACGTAAAATTATGGCCTGATTTTGCTCTGCCTCAATTAGTTCTGGAGATTTGTTGTGAAAATAATCACCTTTTGTTACCCTGGTTTTATAACTAAAAGTCTGCTTTCTAGAATTATTTCTTAGTTCACCGATTTTATTATAGAAATAGTCTCTGTAATATCTTCTTATGCTACTGTTACTGATGGCATTGACGTATTCCATAAATTCATGTTCAAGAATTGAATATTTTTCCGGAACAAATTCATCATAATTCTGCAAATTACTAGTAATTATGTGGTACCATAAATATTCAGAATGCGGTTTTGTCAAATGATTTAACGCAGTCAATACATCTTCTTTTTTATATTCTAGTTCATTACATATATCATATGGATCTTTATTGCTCTGCAAAGTCACAAACTTTAATGTATACCCTGGCTCTAATATTGGTAAAGCTAGTTCAGCAACTCTTATAGCAGCATTATATCCAGAACTGTCACCATCCATACAGATAGATATTTCTTTAGCAAATCTCCATAGGTTTTTTATTTGTTCTGCAGAAATTGCAGTGCCAAGAGGAGCAACAGTGTTACTAATTCCTGCTTGATGCAGCGCTATCACATCCATATACCCTTCAACAACAAATATATGCTGTTTTTTACGTATTTCACTCAAAGCAAAGTTTAATCCGTATAAGTTCTCCTTCTTCTTAAAGAGCTGACTTTCTGGACTATTTAAATATTTAGGCTGTTGCTTAGAATTAAATACACGTCCACCAAAACCAATAACCTTTCCTGTAACGTTATATATAGGAAACATTAGTCGATCATAAAAATAGTCACGAAAATTTTTGTTTTTTAATCCAACATCGATCAAAGTTTTGTCTTCAATACCTACAGAGTTCAAATACTCTTTTAAGCCAGAGCTTGGTGCATACCCTATTTTAAATTTATTTATGATTTCAGATGAAATATTGCGCTGCTTTAAATAACCCAAAATACTTTGATTTTTTTGAAAAAACCAATTTGCAGATAAACTAAGTGCTGAAAATAATTTGTTATCTTCTTTTATAATATTAAGATTTTTAGGAAGCTCAACACCTGCAATTGGTGCTAATCTTTCTACCGCTTCCTTAAAACTTAGGCCTTCAGTTTGTGAAATAAACTCAAATGCATCACCATATGCAGAGCAACCGAAACAGTAGTATAATCCTCTAGTATTGCTTACTGAAAAAGAAGGAGTCTTCTCATGATGAAATGGACACAGTCCAGCAAAATTATCACCTCTTTTTGTTAATCTAACTTTCTTGCTTACTATATCAGATAATAATAACTTTGATTTTATAATATCTATGTGATCCATTTATTGAGTTAATTGTGGAGATATAATAAAGTGTACGAAATTTAGCTGATATGTACACTGCAGATCAATAGTTCTCTTTCGAAACTCAATTCTAATGGTAATTTTGTTGTTGAAACTGAGCTATGCTCCTCAAATACACTCAAGTATTCTGTGGTTGCACTTCTCCCTAAAAATTTCCCATCACAAATCGGTTTCGAAATCGGTTTCGAAAGAGGTCTAATCTAAATACAACTGGTAACTATATTAAAGTTACAAGTTAGTAAGGTAAGTCTAAGATTTATTAGAACCAATAAATTGTTGTTGTCCTGTTACATGGGGATTATCAAATTAACTAAAGAAATCTGGATAACTTTGGTTATTATAAGCTGGAAGAGCATTTTGATACTAAGGAAAGTAAGAAGGAGGTTCTTCATTAGAGTAAGCCTGATAATTAGGACAAAGTTTTGGTTGGTATAACCTTATACAGTTTCTTTAGCCTTCTCAATGTTCTCTAATTCTTCCTCATGCTTCATATGAAAAGCTAAACTGCCAACAAAACATGCAAGAGAATAAACGCCAAGAATAGTTGAACCCCAAGCTGGTAAGACTGGATAAACAGCTCAAGCTACGAGGGCTATTAAAGAAACAGTACAATTTACAAATTCTATATTTCTAAATGTCTGAAGTTTATTGTCAAGATAGTCTGTTTTACTTGATTTTCCAGCCATTTTTCTTCTTCTATTATATAAATAGCACATAGAAACGTGAAAAATAATGACCACAACTACATCTGTTATTCCTGAAGCTAATAATTTTCTACCATCTTCTTCTTTTCTTTTATCTTTTCTACTTTTCTGATTGCTACTACCATAGTTAATGTTAGTTATATTATTAATTGTAGTGTGACTAGGTCTACTAAATAAAGCGTCAATATAACATTGTAGTAGTGTTGATACCAAACTTCTTGATCCTAAACATTCTTCTGGCTTAGGAAGGGCAGTGCTTAATGCAACTGATAGTAATCATAGAACACTATCATCGTTAGTGTTGGATGCGAAAGATGGTAACAATAATGGTAACAATAAAAAACTGTCCTTATTAGTGCTTAATGCTACTAATAATAGAAGTGAAATTTTTACAATTCAAGTTGCTGGTGAGATCGATACATAGGATATTGCAGATAAGGTTGACACACAAGCCATCGCAAATGAAGTTAATATAACCAATATAACTAACAAGCTACTTGCCAAACATTCCGCCTTAATAATGCCAACTATGGATTAGAAGAAAATAAAAGAGCCAGGGAAATATGGTAAACTCCAATGTTGTGAAAAAAACTAAGGATGTACCCCAGTGGATAGTCAAGAAAGGATAGTTTTATGTAGTGAGGTAGGTGGGTTAACACCCTCGCCTTAAGGCGGACACTTTAGTATAATATACTTTATGTTGGACTACTTTAGTATGATTTAGCATGGATTACAAACATATCTCTAACAGTACGTTTAATTTAAAGTACCATTTGGTGTTCTGTACTAAGTACAGATTAAGTGCAGATATAGAATATTTACATGTCAAACAACGGTGCGTAGCAAAGAAATTATCAGGGAAATATGTACTGCAAACTACGCAGATATCGTAAGAGGTAATATTACTCCTGACCATATGCTAATCTCTATGTCTCCCAGCATGTAGCTATCTAAGTTGGTACAGTATATTAATGGAAAGAATAGTCACAAGTTATTCCAGGAATTTGAACACTTAAGAAAAAGATATTTGGGGCAGCGTCTTTGGCAAGAGGATACTTTGCTGTTACAGTTGGCAATGCGAATTCTACAGATGTACAGAAGTGTATAGAAGAACAAGGAAGTCTTCATAGCTATTCTAATGATTTCAACATCGAGTTTTTAAACTCATAATCTGCTTTACATGAGTTTTTTTAACCACCAGCTTTAGCTGGTTGTATTTGATAGTATTTCTTTAAAGTTGAGTTTTGTGCATAGCCTAAAAAAATTGTCTGTAGTTATTTTTGCTACCACATCGGGTGACTTACACCATAATTTTACTAAGCAATCTATCACATATTTTACCATTTCTGGTTCGTTTTTTTTACCTCTATAAGGTTCAGGTGATAGGTATGGTGAGTCTGTTTCGACTAAAACACGATCATGCGGAACACTCTGCGCAATTTCTTTTAGTAAGTGAGCGTTTTTAAAAGTGATTATTCCAGAAAATGAAATGTATAGTCCTAAGTCTATGGCTTGATAAGCTAGTTCTTTGGAGGAAGCAAAGCAATGCATTATTCCAGTAAAAGCACCATTTTTCATTTCTGATTTTAACATATCAATCATTTCGTCATCAGCACTTCTCGTATGAATAACTAAAGGCAGCCTTGTTACCCTTGCTGCTTCTATATGAGATGCGAAACTTTTTTTCTGATTTTCTTTATTGTTGGATTTGAAAAAATCTAGTCCAGTTTCACCTATGCTAATTACTTTTTGATCATTAGTAAATTCAATAAGCTCTTCAACTTTTATGCATTCACCATTTTCTATAGTGGCGTCAAGTGGATGTATGCCAACAGATGAAAAAACTTGATTATAAGACGAAGAGGTTTTTAGTAACTTGGGAACGTCATCAATACTTATGCATATATTGTGTAAGATTTTTACACCACTTTGCTCTGCTCTTGAAATTACTTGTGGTATTTCATCTTCTGAAAAATAAATCAAATGGCAGTGAGAATCTACTATCATTGGTTTGCTGTAAAGATTACTCAATAATAGCGGCTTTTACTGTAGAAGAAAATTCTTCTATTACTATTTTATAAACTTCTTTTTTGAATGGTATAGCACTAGCTGCTAAATTATCTATGCTTTGCCAACGCCACTCTTTAAATTCTGGGTGGTTGGTATAATTGATATTAATGTCTTGGTCCTCTCCAAAGAATTTCATTAGAAACCACCTTTGTTTTTGTCCAGCATATCGTCCATTCCAACAAGTTGTCACCATTTCTTTCGGCAAGTCGTAATATATCCAATCTTTATTTTGAGCTATAACTTCTGCTTTATTAGTGCCAGCTTCTTCTAATAATTCACGAAGTGCTGTTTGTTCCAACTCTTCACCATCATCAATTCCACCTTGAGGCATCTGCCAATAAGCACCACTATCAAGGCGTTTTCCGGTAAAAATGTGCCCTTGTTTATTAAATAACATTATGCCAACACAAGGACGATATTCATTCTTTTGTTTAATCATGGGTATACTCTATTTTTTAAGCTCTTTACTACAGAAGTCACAATTAATTTCTTGCTCTTTATCTTTTTAACAATTCTTTGTGCAACTTCTTTCGCACTTAAATTTGAATTATCGATCTCAAAAGCACCTTTAGGTATGAGCAACCTTTTTACTCTAATTCTTTTCATAGTAAAGTATGGGTCAGTAATCTTTTTTTCTTTATATCTATCTTCTGGCTGAATATGTCTTATTAATTCTTCGTTGCTACAATGTAGTACAACAGGAAAAATTTTTACGTTCATTTTTTTACTTAGATCAACTATTTAATTATATGTATTGTAATCATAAGAGTCATCTTCTATTAATTCATTAGTAAATATATAATGCTTTGATTTAATATAGTATTTGCTCAATATCTCTAACGCATGTTGCCTGACTTCAAAGATCTTTTTCCATAGATTATTGCTTGATACTGTTGGATTAATTATTTTACACAGTTCTTTTGCTATAGTAAACTTATCACCGCCTGGAAAACCAATTAGATAAATAGGAATATTGTTCATAATAAATACTAATAACATATCGCACTCAATTATATACAGAGGGATACATATTGTATATGTTATTATGCTAAAAATACAATAAATAAAGCAGGGGAGCAGCTAAAAGTAATGCTTTTTTACAAATAGGCAAGTGAAAACCATTCATATTTAAAAATTTAAGTGTAAATTTATGTAGTGAGGTAGGTTATTTAACACCCTCGCCTTAAGTCAAACACTTTAGTATGATATACTTTATGTTGGACTACTTTAGTATGGTTTAGTATGGATTACAAACATAGCTCTCACAGTACGTTTAATTTAAAGTACCATTT
>JARBCG010000117.1 GCA_028803175.1 Wolbachia sp. | reverse complement strand
CGCAGCTTAAAACCAAAGAACCAGCATTTTACTCTTTTGCCAAGTCATGAAAGTCCTCTGAATACTTTTTTACTTGATATCCTTTGTAATACCAACTAAAGATTTTCCCGAAAAAACTTACTATAGCTTGGTCACAATTCTTTCTAAAAGACAGGTATAGAAAAACTAGGATATCTACATTAAACTCTCTACGTTCCTTAACTTGACGCGTATGGTTTATTTAATACTCACTTTTCAAGTTCAAGTGAGATTCAATCAAAAAGCGTTGTTGTTAAATCTTCTACCCAAATAACCATGCACTCTACTTGCTTTTTTGGATATAGTTCTTGTATTAAAGTTTTATAGGTCAGCATTTGTTTTTTTATTTCATCGAATGAAGAAGTAGAAACATTACGGTGTGACTTATAATCCATTATAATTGCTTTGTCTTGTGTAATGCATAATCTGTCCAAACGTACTAAAACCGCCTCGTTGTTAATTGTACCACTCAGTGAAATTTCTGACTTGCCCTCTAAGTCAAATAAGTAGTCATATTTTTCATTAAAGGCTAATATTTTATAGTAAATTTCACTCTTATCTTCGCTAGTGTTTATATTCTCAAGATATTTTTTAACCCATTTTTTTCTCCTTTCTTTTTCTATTTTAGGCATGTATTGCAATATGTTGTGAATGATCAGACCTCTTGAATAACCATCTGTCGTTCCAGCGTCACCTCCTGTTGTCTGAGTAACTTGACTGGTGTCTGCTACTTGCATGATACCGAAGTGAGTTAAAGCTGGTGGAAGTGAAACCACAGGAATATCAAAGTAGCCACGTTTTTTGTAAATATAAGGATAGCCTGAATTGACACATAATATTTCTACATCCTCTTTGAACATTGGATATAGATTTCCTCGTTTTTTTTCGTATGGTTCTCCATATGTAGTGATTAAATCATACCATGAACCCTTTTGCACTGGTTCTTTACCCAAGATATATAGCTCATCTTCAGCACGTGTAAGTGCTACATATAATAGGCGCAAATGTTCGTTGTAATCCTCAATTTTTTTCTCTCTTTTGACTTGATCACAATATACATTATTATTTTTTCCGCACCAAAATGGCATATCCATTGTGTCAAAAACGATACTTTCACTGTTTTTTGGTACTGTGTTTGTATCAACCAAAAACACTATAGGAGCCTGCAGGCCTTTTGATTTATGGATTGTCATTATTCGCACAGCATTACGTTCTGATTGCATATCGTTTTTGATTTCTGGATTATTCTCCTTTATCCACTGAACAAATACTTGAAGGGATGGATGCTCAAATTTCAGTAACAGGTTCATAAATTCGTCTATGACTTCAAAGCACTCAAGTCCAAGCCTTGCAGCGAATTTTTTCTTACCTGTGCGAAGTATATGTGTGAATAATGTAAGTGGAGGTTCTGTACGAGATAGATTAATGAAGTTATTTAATTCACTATAGATGCTTTCAGAATAATTCTTCAGTTTCTCCCATAACGATTGTTCTTTTCGATTGTATGCGATATTGAATAAATCATCCTCGGTGAAATTGAATAGCGGTGATTTTAAGATATTTGCAAGGGCCAGATCATTCGTTGGGAGAAGTAAAAATTCAGCTAGAGCTATCAAATCTTGTATAGCTATATAGTCCATAATTCTAAAATAATCCCGCCCTACAACTGGCACATTGGCTTTTTTTAATTCGCTTATAATGTAATCAACAAGCACATTTCGTTGCCTAACAAGAATCATGATATCTCTCGGTTCTATATGACAATCTTTGGCGATTAAAATACGTCCTTCATTTAACCAGTTATGAATTTTGTGGGCTATTGTCTGAGCTAGTGATCGATCTGCTATATAATTTCCTTTATTTACATAATGAACTTGAAATACTTGTTTCTCATTTCCCTCTTTGTATTTTGGTAATAACGGCCAGATTTCAATATACCCTTGGTCATTTTCTCTGTGTGGAATATGTTTTATTTCGTGGTTAGCGAAAGATATTTCTTCACAAAAATTGTTAAATAATCTATCTACTAGTATTAAAACATCCGGGGTTGAGCGAAATGATTTTTCAAGTTGACATGATAACCAATCTCTTCTGCCAGTTTTCTTATAAAAATACTGCTGCATATAGTTAAACAGAATAGGATTTGCGCCTTGAAATCTGTAGATAGATTGTTTTACATCGCCAACAACAAATAAGGTTCGCTTTTCATCACTACCAATAAAAAATTCATCACATAGATTTGTTATGATCTTCCATTGACTTAGACTGTTGTCTTGTGCTTCATCAACCAAGACATGGTCTATTTTTTGATCTAAGTTGAATAGCACCAAATCTTTGTAGTCATGGTTGCTCAGTAAGTTTGTTGTCAAATCAATTATGTCATTATAATCAAGCAGAGCATTTTTTGACTTTTCGTTACTATATAGGTTAGTATACACCTTAAATATGCTGAGCAAGTGACTAGTTCTTTCAAATATTTGGTAAGCATTTACATCTTTTACATAAGAAAGTACTTCGTTCTGTATATTTTCTATTATTCTCTCTGCCTCTAGAAATTTTTCTAATGTACCTTTGGCGATAATGGATGATATGTTTTTTTTCTCGTGTGATCCTGACTTTATGAATACTTTGGCCAGGTTTTCTGTTCTAGTTTCATTCCAGTGTGTGATGCTGGAATCTATACGATACCAATCATAAAGTATTTTGCTGTAACTCTGATCCCTCTTGCTGCCCTCTCTTAATATTTCAGCCAGACTTTTTATTTGTTCAGCTGTTTCACTAGGTAAGTCATATATTTCATTCGGAGCGTTCAGTTTACCTTTAATATATTCCAAATCATTTGCCGATTTTTTTGTACATAAAGTATAGAACAGACCACGCAGTTTATTTTCATCAATTTCAGCTGCAATAGCATTGACACTGTCCTGTACAACTTCATGATTTAATACTTTGTCAAACACTATAGGATGTAACTCTTTACATTCACTTAACGTGCAATTTGGAACAATGCCAGCTTCTACAGGAAAACTAGAAATTAATTTATAACAAAAAGCATGTATGGTTTGTATGGTGAGACCAAGATTTTCTAATTTAGAAAAAAGTTTTCTTGCTTGAGAAAAGTAATAGTCAGAAACTTTACTATCGAGCAGCTTCTCTAAATCCACTATTAATTCACTAGCTGAACATATTGCCCATTTACTTAGCGTATTGTAAATGCGATTTTCCATTTCATTCGCTGCAGCGTTAGTAAATGTTAAACAGAGGATGTTTTTTTTATTTTCCAGTAAGAGTCTTAATACTCTGTCTATTAAGATCTTTGTTTTTCCTGTACCAGCAGATGCGTTTACCCATACAGAAAAATTAGGACTAGTAGCATTTTTTTTCATTGGTAGTGCATAAACTGTATAAAAGTTGACCAAAATGACATTATAAATATAATGTAAAAATAGTTCTAGCGAAGATGTGTAATGAAAAGTTTTTGTGTAAAAGCACCTGCAAAGATTAATCTGTTTTTGCACATTGTAGACAAGAAAGAAACAGGGTATCACTTAATTGAAGGTTTATTTGTTTTTGCTAATCTTTCTAATTTTTTAGAGATAAGAGTAGGTGAGAGGAGATTTGAGTATAATCGCTCTAAAGTTGAATTTGTAAATCCAGAATCTAAAATAAATGATAAGTATAATACTGTAATGAAAGCAATTAGTCTGCTTACTAGATACGCTCCAAGGCATACTAAAGTTTATATTAAGGTTGTAAAAAATATACCAATTGCTGTAGGTTTGGGCAGTGGATCTTCAGATGCTGGTGCTGTAATACGCACATTAGGGAAGTTATGGGAGATTGATAAGTCAATTTTAAATGGAGTAGCTTTAAGTGTTGGTGCTGATGTTCCAGCAAGCATAGAGAGTAAGCCAGTTTTTGTTAAAGGTATTGGTGAAGAATTATATCCTATTCAAAAGTTTTCTCTTCCTGGAAATATAGTGTTAGTAAAACCAAAAAAAAAGTTTTTGAGTACTCCGGAAGTGTTTTCCAAGTATAAAGGAGAATTTTCTAAATCAATTGAATGGAATGAGAGCAATGAACAGAATTTATTAAAGCTTGTTAAAGACACAAAAAATGATCTTCAAGAAACAGCTGTAAGCCTTGTTCCTGAAATTGAGAATATAATATCAGCACTAGAATTACAAAAAGGTTGCATATTTGCTCGCATGTCAGGTAGTGGTGTTGCGTGTTTTGGGATGTTTGATAGTGGAGAAGATGCGAAAGCTGCTGCAGTGAATATTAAGGAAAAGCAACCAGAATGGTGGGTATGTGATACTCAATTAATAGTTTGATTTTATGGATATAACTACTTTAATTCCTAAGAGTAAAAGTTTTATAAATAGTTATCAGAAAGGAAAATTTCTGGTAAATAATAAGTGATATTATAGCTCAATAATAGTTTTTCCTGAAAAGGTGATAGAATTGAGTGAGATTGATATAAATAACAAGGAGCATTTTGAACGTTTTTTAATAGAAGAGGTAGAAATTTTGTTAATAGGTACTGGTAAAACACGAAATATACCGAATTCATCAGGTAAATCTTATCCAGTAGAACGAAAAGGTTTGAATTTTGAATTTATGTCAACTGATGCAGCATGCAGAACGCATAACGTTTTAATATCCGAAGATAGATTTATTGTGACTTATCTAGTGGCAATATAGCATGCTTGAAATATTTACACAGGATTTTTTCATTAATAGTCTAACTGCAGTAGTTATCATTAGCTCGGTAACTGGTGCTTTAGGATCGTTTATGATATGGCAAAGATTGTCATATTTGGGCGATAGCTTGTCTCACTCTTCATTACTTGGCATTGCACTTGCTTTAATTTTTAAGATAAGCCCATCAGTAAGTATAATGCTCATAGCAATTACATTTGCGATATTACTTTCCCTAAATTTCAATAGGCTGTATTCTATTGATATGATATTGAACATTGTTACCAATGTGATTTTATCGTTGAGTTTAATACTCATGTCTTTTCTTCCATCTGGCAATAATAGTATTCTTAGCTCATTATTTGGTGATATATTAACGCTCGATCAAAGTGATATAATATTAATTCTTTTAACCTCTTTAGTAGTTGCTTTGATATTAATATTCAGATGGCGTTATTGGCTAATGATTTCAATTAACCAAGATTTGGCAATAGTAGAAAAAGTTAATATTAATTTAGTCAGACTAGAATTTTTAATTACTCTTGCTATCTTTATGGCAATTGCCGCTCAATTAATAGGTATATTACTCATAGCTGCATTTTTGCTAATACCAGCAGCATCTGCAAGGCTAATCTCAAAAACTCCAATGCAGATGATCGTTGTTGCAACAATTTTTTCTGTAGTTTCTGGAATATCTGGTCTAGTGTTATCTGCAAGTTTTGATCTCTTAACAGGGCCGGCAATTATACTTATCGCAGCTGTGTATTTAATTTTTGCTTATTTTATTAGGTTGGTATTAAGTAAGTTGGTTTTCTGAAATAATTTTAGTTAAGGTTTAAAATTAAGGGAACAGTTGATATATACTGATAAATATAGATTGAGCTGGCGTTATGGATTTAAATAAATTTACTGAAAAAGCAAAAAATCTTATTCAAGATGCTCAGGTGAAGGCACTTAGTGCTGGGCATCAGATTTTTATGCCTGAGCATTTGTTAAGAGTAATGCTTGAAGATGAATTAGGATTAGTTAATGATTTAATAAGTGCTTGCGGTGGAAGTGTGCAGAATATTTCCGATGCTGTAAATAACGCAATAAGGAAATTACCGGTAGTTGAAGGTCCAGGAAGAGGTGGTCTTCAACTTTCAAGGGAAATAGCAAAAGTTTTTGAAGATTCTCTTGGTATCACGAAAAGGAATAATGACTCATTCATTACTGTTGAACGTTTATTGCAGGGTTTAGCAGCGCAGAAGGATAATGATGTAGGCAAGATCTTAGTAGAGAATAGTGTAACTCCACAAAAATTAAATTCAGTTATTACAGAAATGAGAAAGGGCAGTAGCGCAGATTCACCGAATAGCGAAGAGAAATTAAATGCTTCAAAAAAATATACTAAGGATATAACTGCACTTGCAGCAGAAGGAAAACTTGATCCTGTAATCGGTCGTGATGAAGAGATCAGGAGGACAATGCAGGTGTCACTTAGGCGAACAAAAAATAACCCTGTGCTAATCGGTGAACCTGGTGTTGGAAAAACTGCAATAGTTGAAGGGCTTGTAAATAGGATTGTTGCAAATGATGTTCCGCTTGGTTTGTACGATGCGAAAGTTTTAGCTTTAGATCTTGGTTCTTTAATTGCTGGCACTAAGTATAGGGGTGAATTTGAAGAAAGGCTCAAAGCAGTTATCAATGAAATTTCAAAAGCAGAAGGGAAAATCATATTGTTTATAGATGAGTTGCACACTTTGATTGGAGCAGGTGCTACAAGTGGTGCGATGGATGCTTCAAATTTACTTAAACCTGCACTTGCACGCGGGGAAATTCACTGTATAGGTGCCACAACTTTAGATGAGTACCATGAACATATAGAAAAAGATCCAGCTCTTGCAAGGCGTTTTCAGCCTATTTTTATCTCTCAACCAACAGAAATCGATACTATTTCTATCCTCAGAGGACTAAAGGAAAGGTATGAAGTACATCATGGTATCAGAATTACAGATAGTGCAATAATTGCTGCTGCAACGCTATCCAATAGGTATATAACAGATAGATTTTTACCTGATAAAGCCATTGATTTGATAGATGAGGCAGCAAGTAGGGTGAGAATTGAGATGGATAGTAAACCTGAATTCATTGATGAGCTTGATAGAAAAATCATTCAATTAAAGATCGAAACAGAAGCTTTGAAAAAAGAGAGTGATGAAAGTTCTAAGCAGCGCTTAAAAAAAATAAATGAAGAAATCAAAGAATTAAGTAGTAAGTTTGCTGATCTGAATAGCAAGTGGCAGATGGAGAAAAATAAAATAGCTAAAATACAGAGTACTGCTGAGAATTTGGATAACGCTAGAAAGGAATTAGAGATAGCTCAACGCAATGGCAATCTAGGAAGAGCGGGGGAGTTAATGTATGGCGTTATCCCGGCACTTGAAAGTGAACTAAAAAATCAAGAAGAAGTATCAAGTGATTTCTTAAAGAAAGAAGTCACTGAAAACGATATTGCAAATATTGTTTCTAAATGGACTGGAATTCCAGTTGAAGGTATGATGCATAGTGAAAAAGAAAAGCTTCTTAACATGGAGAATGAGATAGGTAAAAGAGTAATAGGGCAGAAAGATGCAATAGAAGCGATAAGTAATGCAGTTAGGCGCTCACGCTCTGGTGTGCAAGATACTGATAGACCTTTTGGTTCATTTTTGTTTTTAGGTCCAACTGGGGTTGGTAAAACGGAGCTTGCAAAAGCTCTTGCTGAATTTTTGTTTGATGATCACTATGCACTTTTGCGTTTTGACATGTCAGAATATATGGAAAAACACTCTGTTTCGAAGTTAATTGGTGCGCCCCCAGGATATGTTGGCTATGAGCAAGGCGGAAGGTTAACTGAATCAGTAAGGAGGAGACCATATCAGATCATTCTCTTTGATGAAATAGAAAAGGCTCATTCAGATATGTTTAACTTGCTGTTGCAAATCTTAGATGAAGGAAGACTCACTGATAGTCACGGCAAATTGGTTGATTTTCGAAATACCATTTTGATTTTAACTTCTAACCTTGGTGCTGAAGTGATGCTTAAGGGGAATGTTGATTATGTAAGAAATGAGGTGATGCAAATAGTGAAGTCTGCATTTCGTCCTGAATTTTTAAATAGATTAGACGAAATCGTTATCTTCCATGGTTTAACTGAAGACGATATTTATAAAATCATTGATGTACAATTTTCTTATTTACAAAAAACACTTGCTAAGCGTAAACTGAGTATAAATTTATTACAGGAAGCTAAGGAACTAATAGCAAGAGCTGGCTATGATCCTGAATATGGAGCAAGGCCACTAAAAAGAGCGATACAGGAATGTATTCAAAATAATCTAGCAAAGCTAATTTTATCAGGAGAGGTAGTGGAAAATGATGAATTAGTTGTGTACGCCCTTAATAATGAAATTTTAGTTAAAAAGGTTTAGGTTTGTTTGTTGTAGGTCTTTATTTTAAATATGTGTGTCGATTATAATATTAGCACTAGAGTTACTGAGTCTTTATTTAAGCTAGTTGACCAAGAAAACCAGGAAGGAAAGGATAAGTTTAAGGAGTTTATTAAGTATTTTTATAATTTTGTTTATAATAGCGATCTAAAAATCAATGATAAATTCCTTCTATATATTGCTAAGGATTCTTATAGTTTCATTTCTAAGAAGGAAAAAGATGAAAGCAAATTAACGATATGTAATGTTAATGATTTACCTGGAATAGAGGGAAATTTTACTATGCTTAAGATAGTAAATGATGATATTCCATTCCTGGTTGACTCTGTTATTGCTAATATTAAATCACATAATTTAGCTATATGCTATTATAGTAATAGCATAATTAATATTCAAAGAAAAAATGGCCTAATTAATGGGATTTATCCCTTGGAAGAAAATGGTGGTATAAAAGAATCAGTTATATATGTGATCATTAAAGGTATAAGTGATAACTTTGTTGATACACTAAAAGAATCTTTGCAAAAGACACTGAATGCAGTAAATTGCTCCGTTAAAGATTGGCCATTGATGCTCAAGAAGCTTGATGAAGCAAAAAATGAACTTTGTTCTTTCATCCAAGTAGCAGAGGTTGGGATCCAGATTCCAGCTTCACGCACTGCTGATCAAGTTAAAGATTTTTTAAGTTGGTTACAAAATAACAATTTTGTGTTTTTAGGTTATCAAGAATACACTCCAAATCAGGATGGAAAATTCATTGCTGTTAGCAAGGAAAATCTTGGTTTGATGAGAGCAAGTGAAGAATATCAAAATGCGTTAATTCCTTCTGTGGACCTTGATCTTATATATATATTTAGGTCAGATTTGATCTCGATAGTTCACCGCCGTACATATATGAATTGTATAGAAATAAATGAGTTTGATAATCAAGGAGAATTAACAAAGGAAAGACGTTTTTTTGGTTTATTTACTTCTGTGGCTGAAGTGCAAGATATTCGAACCATTCCAATAATTAAAGATAAAGTTAAAACAATGGAAAAAAGGGCCGGATTTGTAATAGGAGGCCATAACAATAAAGCCTTGATCTCTATTTTACAAGTGTTCTCTTGTGATGAGTTATTTCAATCTAATGAGGATAAGTTATTTCAAATTTGTATTTCGGTTATGTCTCTTGCAATTAAGCCAAGGGTAAAGTTGTTTTTAAGAAGTGTAGGAGCCTTTGTTAGCTGTATAGTATTGATTCCAATGCGTTATGCTAGCGCCAGTTTAATGTTTAAAATACGTGATATACTAAAGGATGAAGTAAACGCTGAGAGTTCAGAGATTTATAATCATCATATTATCAATGAATATAACTTAATGAAGCTACATATTGTACTGAAAGCTGGCAATTCAGAGGTTATGGATAGTGAAGTTTTACGTATAGAAAATAAACTGAGAAATATTACAGAAAAGTGGGAAGATCGTTTTATAGATA
The DNA here is from genome assembly GCA_028803175.1 of Wolbachia sp. GTDB lineage: Bacteria > Pseudomonadota > Alphaproteobacteria > Rickettsiales > Anaplasmataceae > Wolbachia. The sequence goes on along the minus strand of JARBCG010000117.1, from coordinate 5,841 downwards.
ATTTATATAATACTTTTAGCACTGTTGAAGATATATTCATCCGCTATTGTAATGCATTTCCACTCAGTTATCAGGAAAATTTTGAACCTCACGAGGCGTATTACGATATGAAAAAATTGGAGATAGTCAGGAAAAAAGGTACTAGCGAAGTAGATTTAAGGCTTACTCGCGATAATCTTCATTATCAGCTAAAAGTATATACTTTAAATAATGGTGGTCTTGAGTTATCAAAAGTATTGAAAATTACAAAGAATTTAGGAGCTAAGATTCTGTCTCATAATGGCTACCATATAGAAATTAACGGTGGAATTTGGATACATCATTTTATACTTTTACGGGTTGATGAGCTAGTAAATAATATCACTCTGAAAGAGCAGTTTGAAATAACACTTACTAAAGTATTTAGAAAAGAAATTAGAAATGACTATTTTAACAGTTTAATTATTTTAGCTGGCTTAAAATGGAAAGAAGTTCTGTTAGTGAGAGCGTTGAGTGCTTACTTAAAACAGATGTCATTTAGCTATAATCAAGAATACATTCAGAAGGTAATTTCAGAATATCCAAAAATCATAAAATATTTGATACAGCTATTTCGTTCAAGATTTAATCCTAATATAGATGTTGATAGAACAGAGACAACAAACATTTTTAAAGAGAAAATTGAGGAACTTCTAAAAGAAATTAGCAATGTATCACATGATTACGTTCTGCGCTCAATGTTTAATTTAATAATGGCTATTTTGAGAACTAATTATTATCAGGATGATAAGCCTTACCTCTCTATAAAATTTGATTCAAGTAAAATAAGTGATTCACCTGAACCTCGTCCTTATCGTGAGCTGTATGTATATTCAAATCTTTTTGAAGGAATACATTTAAGAGGAGGAAAATTAGCACGTGGCGGTTTAAGGTGGTCAGATAGAACTGAAGATTTCCGCACTGAAGTTTTGGGGCTCATGAAAGCTCAGATGACAAAAAATGCAGTTATTGTACCTGTTGGGGCAAAGGGTGGCTTTGTAATAAAGTGTGCTTATAAGGATAAAAACATTTTAAGAGAAAAAGGTATTGAATGCTATAAGAACTTTATCAAAGGCATGCTGGATATTACCGATAATTTGGTTGGTGGAGAAGTAGTGCCGCCTAGTAATGTAATTAGATATGATGAAGATGATCCGTATCTTGTAGTTGCTGCGGATAAAGGAACTGCTTCGTTTTCTGATTATGCTAATCAAATAGCTGTTGAATATAATTTTTGGCTTGGTGATGCATTTGCATCTGGTGGATCGGCTGGATATTACCATAAGAAAATGGGTATTACAGCAAAGGGTGCTTGGATTGCAGCACAAAGGCACTTTTTGAAAATGAATAAAGATATTTATCAAGATGTTAGTGTTATTGGAATTGGTGATATGGCTGGCGATCTCTTCGGGAATGGTATGCTGCTTTCAAAGAATATACGTTTAATTGGTGCATTTAATCATATACATATTTTTGTTGATCCAAATCCTGATCAGGAAAAAAGCTTCGAGGAGCGTAAGCGTCTTTTTGAATTACCGTTTTCAACTTGGATGGATTATAATGAAGGTTTGATTTCTCAGGGTGGGGGAGTGTTTGAGCGTAGTAGCAAGTCTATAAACATTTCTCAAGAGATGAAAAAACGCTTCGACATTAAAGAAGATACGCTACCTCCGAGTAATTTAATAAAATATTTATTGAAAGCAGAGGCGGACTTCATATGGAATGGAGGAATTGGTACGTTTATTAAAGCAGAAAGTGAAAATCATGGCGTGGTTGGCGATAAAGCAAATGATGCGCTTAGGATAAACGGTAAGGATATCAAGGCTTCTATGTTCATAGAGGGCGGAAATTTAGGATGTACACAATTGGGTAGAATAGAATACGCTGATAAAGGTGGATATATTAATGCAGATTTTGTTGACAATTCAGCTGGAGTTATATGTTCCGATCTAGAAGTGAATATTAAGATTGCATTTGTTTCAGCTATGAAAGAAATAGGTCTTTCTTTAGGGGAAAGAAATGAGATATTAAGTAGTATGGTAGATGAAGTTGCATTTAAAGTGCTTGAGGATCATAACAGAATTGAAACAAAGGCATTGCTTCTTGAATGCATGCAGGCAAAAAATAGATTAGAACAGCATCATAGATTAATTCTTAATCTTGAGAAATCTGGGCTTTTAAATCGAAGTATAGAATTTCTTCCATCAGATGAGGAGATAGCAAGAATGTTAGATGAACCAAGAGGTTTAAACTCTCCTCAGCTTTCTGTATTAATGTCTTATGCGAGAACAAGTATAAAAAATAAGATTATAAATTCTGATTTGCCTGAAAAAGACCTTTTAGCTTATGATTATTTACTAAATTACTTCCCCCAAAAAATGATTAATGAATTTAAAGGCTACATATTAAAGCATCAACTTCGTAGAGAAATTGTTTCTACTTGCATTGCTAATGATGTAGTCAATAGGATGGGATGTGTGTTCATCAATAATTTGGTTGAGAATGGCGGAGCTAAGGTAAGCGAAGCAGTTAACATATATATTGTTGTAAACCTCCTATATGATTTGAATACTCTGTGGGACGAGATTGATAAATTAGATGGAAAAATAGATGTTGACTCATACTTAGAAATAGTAAGAAATGTACAAAAATTTATTGGCAGGGTATCATTTTGGCTAGTAAGAAATTTTAGTAAATTTGGTCTTGTAGAACTAAGTGAAATAGTAAAGTTTAGTGATGCAATTGAAACTTTAAATCAGAATTCAACTGGCATTTTAGATGAACACTTATTGAATATCTATAATCATGAATTGGATTCTTTGTTAAAACATAATATAAGTGAAGAGTTAGCTAAAAGAATTGCTAACTTATGCATTCTTGCTTATTCACTGGATATTATATCTATTTCTGAACAAACATCTGTACCTGTACTTGTTGTTAGTAAGATATATTTTGAATTAAAATCGCTGTTAAGGTTTGATCTTATTAAAGGAATTGCTCTTCAGATGAAAAGCAACTCTTCTTATTGGGATCGTAGTTCAATTAGCGATTCATTGGATGACTTAAGTGACTGTCATCACAATCTCACTATCAAAGTTATAAAATTTGCTGGTAACATCGGTGATAAACAGCTAGTCCAAACATGGGCTTGTAATGGTAAAGAGCACATAGAGCATTATAACAGCTTCGTGAATGAGATGATTACTTCTAAACTTGATTTAAGTAAGTTAATATCTATAATCAGAAGAGTAAAGTCCTTACTATATAAAGAAAGTGTTTAATATAGGTTTTTTAGAGATCCTAGTTGTAGCTTTAGTAAGCATAATTGTGTTTGATAAGAATAAAGTACCTATATTTATTGATTTTACCAAGGCTATATATAAATACGTTGTCATTATCAAGTCAAGAACTAAAAAGTTATTGAATGATGCCGGAATTGAAGACTTGTATAAAGAGTGTAATACAGAAGAGGTAAATTATATAGTTGGTAAAAATGGTAAACTTTACCCTGCTTACAATATAGATAACATATCCAAAGATAATGAAAGCAAAGATCCTAGTAGTAGATGATGTATTATCCAATATTAAGCTTTTAACAGCTAAACTTACAGCTGAGTATTATACAGTTATAACAGCACATGACGGCCAGGAGGCAATGGATCTGGTAGAAAAGCAGCAGCATGAAATTATATTACTTGATATTATGATGCCGAAGTTAAATGGATTTGAAGCCTGTAAAAGATTAAAAAATAACCCCTTTACAACCCATATTCCAATAGTAATGGTTACTGCATTACATGATACACACGATAGAGTGCAAGGAATTAATGCTGGTGCAGATGATTTTTTAACTAAGCCAATAAAGGATAAGATCATTAACACGCTTAAAAATTGTTATAGATGAGCTGCGCTTAAGAGGTGAGACCAATGCTGAAATTAGCGGAATAATGGAAAATAGCATAATGGATTGCGCTAAGCAGATTTTTGATGCTTCTATACTTGTTATAGATGAAGATGTTTCTAAAGCGGAGCAAGTATACGATATTTTGCAACAACGTTTTAAAACAATTAAAACATTGAGCGATCCAGTGTAAGCACTAAATATTAGTGCTAAAGATAATTATGATTTGATTATTTCCGATGTACAATTTGCAAAAACTGATGGTTTGCGTTTATGTTCTCAATTTCGTAATAAAGTAGAAACACGTTATACACCAATCCTTATTCTTTCAGAAGATTATGATAAAAATAATTTAATAAAGGCACTTGAAATAGTGATAAATGGTTATTTAGTTATTCCACTCGATGAAAACGAGTTAATCGCTAGAGTAAATTCTCAAGTAAAACGTAAGAGGTATAAAGATGCTCTAAGAATGAACTTATTTAATAATGCAGAAATGTCTATAAAAGACCCGTTAACTAATTGTTATAACAGAAGGTATTTTAATAAGCATTTACAAAACATTGTTAAGGACTCTATAGCAAAAGAGAGAACGTTATCTTTGATGATGCTAGACATAGATTATTTTAAGATGGTAAACGATGACTTCGGACGTAATCCTGGAGATGAGCTTCTAAAGCAAATTCAAAAAAGAATTTCTGATAATATTAGGATAACAGATTTATTGGCCAGATTTGGTGGCAAAGAGTTTGTTGTTGTAATGCCAGATACTAATATATAGGATGCATGTACTATGGCAGAGAGAATATGTGAAGTTGTTGCTACGAAACTCTTTAGACTTTTAGATAAAAATACAACACACAAAATAACTGTAAGCATTGGCATTGCAGAAATGCAATATTCTGAACTTGATAATGTCAATTCATTTATAGAGCGTGCTGACCAGTGTTTATATGAAGCAAAAAATAGTGGTAGAAATAGAGTAGTTGCTAATTAAATCTCTTTTGAAATGATTTTGTAGGAGTGAGAACCGAAATTAAAGTAATCTCAGTTCTCATTTCTAGATTTTTATAGTTCTATATTACCCATATATCTTGGCTAGCTACTTGATCATGTAAAATACTCTCTGTACCTTCAAAAGTTGTAGGTTATGCTTGACCTTTAGATACTTTAAATTCTTCCCAGTTTTAGATACTCTATTTTCTTCATCTGTATCTTTTCCAAGTTTTAGGTACTATAAGTTGTGCTTCACATGTTGAACCTTGAACAGCTTCAACTAAATTAATTTCGCTATTCAAGTTAGATACATTAATCCCTCTTGCCATATAATACTTCTACAATTAATTAAACACTAATTGTATAGTAATGAAGTTAAAATATCATGAATACAGTTTTTCATAAAGTTATCAAATACCACCAGCTTCAGCTGGTTGTATTTGATCTATTTTACCTAAAATATCTGTACGGATCAGAGTTTCCTAAATTGCCTTCGTAGCATAGATTTATCGTTCTAAAACACGCCAACTATAGATTAACCAACAAAGCAGACAGATGAGATTCTGGGCTTTTTACCATTTAAACAATATGAAACGATGGTAGATATAATGTGTACTAAAAAATTAATTGGTGATCTATGACAAAAATATTAAATTTTAAACTTATTTTTTAAATAATCAAAAACTATCTAAATAATAGAAAGAACCAGCCTTTTGCTCTTTTGCCAAGTCCTATAAGTCCTTTGAATACTTTTTTATTTGATATACTGTTTGGGTGGTAAACTGTGATCAAAGTTACATCGATGTATGAAATTCCGGTCATTTTTGCTTTCTCACAGAACCAATGTAATAGTAGCACCAAATACAACAAAACTCTCTGTTTTAGAAAGACTAATCTATCTTATTAAGGCAATTTAGGAAACTCTG
>JARBCG010000116.1 GCA_028803175.1 Wolbachia sp. | reverse complement strand
CAATAGCAATGGATAAAGGATTGCGTTTTGCAATAAGAGAAGGTGGCAGAACTGTTGGTTCTGGTGTCGTTTCTGAGATTTTGGAGTGAGTGCAGTAATTAAGATGAAACAGGATATATATATTAACATTAAAGCTTTTGACTGTTCTTTATTAGAGAAGTGTGTTCGAAAGTTTGTTGATGAGTTAAAGCGATCTGGTGCAAAATTATCTGGCCCAGTCGCGTTACCTAGAAAAGATTCTAAGTTTACTGTTAATAGATCTCCTCACGTTGATAAAAAATCTCGTGAACAATTCGAGATTAGGATTTCTAAGCGTTTGATTGTTTTGCATGATCTTACTCCTACTATGATGCAAATGCTGACAGGATTATCTTTTTCTGCTGGTGTGGGAGTTGATCTTAAGGTTAGAGAAGTCAAAGTTAAGAGAGAGGAGTAGTGGAAAGAGTTAATTCATTGAGAAGAATTGGTTTATTGATGACGAATGTTGGTTGTACGGCTATATATTCTGCTACTGGTTGTGTTTCTGTGACTCTATTGCATCTTAGTGAAACTTATATTATTGATGTAAAAGAAAAGGATAAGTGCGGTTATGATTCTGTTGTTTTAGGCACAGGGGATTTTAAAAATATAGCAAAGCCTCAATTGGAGTATTTAAAGAAAAAAGGCATAGGTAGTAAATGTAGGTTATACGAAAGTAGGTTGAATGATCTATCAGGAATAGAATGTGGTAAAAAAGTAGGTGTAAATCATTTTGTGGTTGGTCAATATCTTGATATTACAGGTCATTCTATAGGTAAAGGGTTTGCCGGCGTAATGAAGAGGCATAATTTTAGTGGTCTTGGTGCGTCTCATGGTGTTTCTATTGCTCATAGATCGCAAGGTTCTACTGGCCAATGTCAAGATCCTGGCAGAGTGTTTAAAGGTAAGAAAATGGCTGGTCATTTAGGTGATAGTAGAGTTACTGTGCAGAATATGAAAATATTGTCTATTGATTATGAAAATAGTATAGTTGCTGTGAAAGGTAATAATGTTCCTGGATTTAAGAATTCCTTTGTTTTTGTAAGGGATGCAGTTAAAAAATCTTTACATAACGATATCCCTTTTCCTGTTGGTTTATTATTCGATAATGTTAGTGATGATGGTGATGTAGCGAGTTAGTTATGGAATGTAAGTTAGTTAGTTTATCTGGTAGTGATGTAGGAACTGTCCAGCTTAACCCTTCGATATTTTTTGTTAAACAGAAATTAAGTATTTTGCATGATATAGTTAGATGGCAATTGGCAAAAAGAAGAGCTGGTACGCATAAAACGAAGGGTATAAGTGATGTTTCTGGTACTACAGCTAAACCTTATGCTCAGAAACGAACTGGTAGAGCAAGACAGGGAAGTTTACGCTCTCCTCAATTTAGAGGTGGTGGAATTGTCTTTGGCCCTGTTGTTAGAAGTCATGCTTATTCTCTTAATAAGAAAGTACGTAAGCTTGGTTTAAAAGTTGCTTTATCTCTAAAATATTTAAACAATCAGTTGATTGTCCTTGATAATTTAAATGTTGATGTTAAAAAGACATCTGAGATATGTAAGTATATTAAGGAATTTAAATTCTCTTCTTTTCTTATAGTTGGTGATTATGGAGATAATTTGCTGCGTGCTACTAATAATTTACATTATGTAGATTTAATTAAGCCTGCCGGGTTGAATGTTTTTGATATACTAAGTCACGAATGTGTAATGTTGACAAATGATACTTTGAAATATCTTGGAGGTAGATTATCGTGATTGAATATAATAATATAATAAAATCTCCTGTAATTACAGAAAAGACTTCTTTTTTGAGAGAAAAATTTAATAAATACTCTTTATATCTTGTTGTGAATGTAAATAAGCGTCAAATAAAATTAGCAATAGAATCTCTTTTTAATGTGAATGTTTCTTCTATCAATGTTATTAGAGTCAAATCTAAATCTAGACGTTTTAGAGGTGTAGTTGGTCATAAAAAACAAAAAAAGAAAGTTTACTTTTCTTTAGTAAATGGGCAAAAATTAGATATAATGAGTGTTTGATATGGGTATAAAATTTCTTAATCCTGTTACTCCATCTTCTCGTGGAACTGTTTTAGTAAGTAAGGTTGGTTTGTCAAAAGATAAGCCAGAAAAGTCTCTTACGTATGGTAAAAGCGCTAATGGAGGAAGAAACAGTTACGGCAGGATTACTACGCGTCATAAAGGTGGTGGTCATAAGAAAAAGTATAGAATTGTAGACTTTAGGCGTAATAGGAATGACCAAGGTATAGTTGAAAAGATAGAATATGATCCAAATAGAAGTGCTTTCTTAGCTCTGATATCATATAAGGAGGGTGATGCTAAATCTTATATATTAGCTCCTCAAGATGTAAAACCTGGTGATGTTGTTATGTCAGGGAATGATGCTGATATATTAACAGGGAATTGCTTGTTGTTAAAACATATACCTGTTGGTTCTTTTGTACACAATATTGAGTTAAGGCCTGGTAATGGTGCTGCGATTGCTAGGGCTGCTGGTTGTTATGCACAAATAGTTGGTCGGGATGGTAAGTATGTCTTGTTGCGGCTCAGATCTGGTCAAGTTAGATTGATTTTATCTTCTTGTAAGGCTACTGTTGGTGTGGTATCTAATCCTGATCATAAGAATAGGAAGTTGGGTAAAGCTGGAAGAAGTAGATGGCTTGGGATCAGGCCTACTGTTCGAGGAGTTGCTATGAATCCAGTTGATCATCCTCATGGGGGAGGAGAGGGAAAAACTTCTGGTGGTCGTCATTCTGTTACTCCTTGGGGTGTTGCAACAAAGGGAAAGAAAACTAGAAAGAAAAACAAGTCTAGTAATAAGTATATAAAACAATTAAAAGGGTAATTTATGAGTAGATCTTCATGGAAGCCACCTTTTTGTCATCCTTCTGTATTAAAGTCAGTGAATAAGGCTTTAAACAAAGGGCCTGTTAATATGGCTATAAAAATTCGTTCTAGGGCTTCTGTAATTCTTCCTAATTGTTTAGGTTTGAAATTTGCTGTGTACAATGGTAAGGATTATATTCCTGTTAATGTTAATGATCAGAATATGATAGGTCATAAGTTTGGTGAATTTTCATCTACTCGCAAATTTACTGGTCATAGTGGTGATAAAAAGGCAACAAGAAGGTAATTGATATGAAAAATAGTAATATAATAGTTAAAGCTAGTGCAAGGGTTTTAAAATCAACTCCTCGCAAATTGAATTTGGTTTCTGGTTTAGTGCGTAATAAGAAAGTTTCTTATGCTGTGGCACAGTTAAAATTTTGTGAGAAAAAGGCTGCTAGTTGTATAAGTAAAGTATTAAGTACTGCAATTGCTAATGCTCAATACCATTACGGACTAGATGTTGATAATTTATGTATAAAAGAGATCTTAGTGGGTAAGTCTTTTACTTTGAGTAGGGTATGTTCAAAAGCTATGGGTAGAGCTAATAGGATAAGTAAGCGTTATAGTAATGTAACGATAAAATTGGCAGAGTGTAATTTTTAGAAAATGAGAAATTAATAAGGAAAGTGTAAAATATGGGACAAAAGGTCAATCCTGTAGGGTTTAGATTAAAAATGAATAATAATACCTGGGATTCTATTTGGTATGCCGGTAAAGATTATAAACAAAGGTTGCATCAGGATTTGTATATTCGTGATTATATAAAAAAATCTTTCAAGCATGCTGGCGTTTCTAAAGTAGTTATAGAACGGAAAATTGATTCGGTATCTATAACAATATATTCTTCTAGGCCTGGAATTATAGTAGGTAAGAAGGGTGCAGATATTGAAAAAACAAAGCAGAAAATTGCTGAAAAAGTAAATAGTAGTGTTGAATTAAATGTGGTAGAGGTCAAAAGATCTGAAATAAATGCAACTTTAATATCAGGTAGTATTGCTCAACAGCTAGAAAAAAGAGTTTCTTTTAGAAGAGCAATGAAGAAAGCTATTCAAAGCTGTTTAAGAATGGGTGGTAAGGGTATTAAAGTAAGTTGTTCTGGACGTCTTGGTGGTACTGAGATAGCTCGTACTGAGTGGTACAAAGAAGGTCGTTTGCCTTTACATACTCTGCGTGCTAATATAGATTATGCTGTTTGTGAAGCAAAGACTGTATACGGTATCATAGGAGTAAAAGTCTGGGTTTATATTGGTAGTTAATTGAGTGTATTGAAATGTTTGTCCCAAAAAAGAGTAAATATAAGAAAGTATTTAAAGGGCGGATTAGGGGTAATGCAAAAGGTGGTAGCACACTGTCCTTTGGAGATTATGGCTTAAAAGCTATGGGATCAGGGAGAATACAATCTAAGCATATTGAAACTGCGAGACGTGTAATATCTAGGACTTTGAAACGTTCTGGTAAGGTTTGGATAAGGGTTTTTCCTGATACTCCTGTCACTAAAAAACCAGCAGATGTACGTATGGGTAAAGGAAAAGGTAGCGTTGAATTCTGGGTGTTTAAGGTTAAGCCTGGTAGAATGTTGTTTGAAATCAATGATGTTCCTATGCATTTAGCAAAGTTGGCACTTGAGAAAGCCGCTGCTAAGCTCTCTTTTAAATGTAAATTTGTGTCTAATCATAATTGAATGGAGTTGTAATGGATATAACTGAAATTAGATCAAAATCTTTACAAGAATTGTATGGGATTATTGTGAATTTGAGGAAGGAGTTTGTTAATTTAGTTTTTCAAAAAAAAATAGGGCAGTTTGGTAATACTTCACGTTTTAGTTTAATAAGGAAGAATATAGCTCGTGTTTTAACTGTGTTAAATGAAAGGAAAAGAGAGGAAAAAGATGCCTAAGAAGGTTTTTTGTGGTACCGTAATTGAGAATAAATGTGATAAAACTATAAAGGTTTCAGTATTGCGGGTATACAAGGATAAGTTATATAAAAAAGTGATAAAAAAATATAAAAAGTATACAGCACATGATGAGAGTAATGGTTGCAAAAAAGGAGATGAGGTTTTTATACAGGAGCACAAGCCTATTTCTGCTACCAAAAAATGGATTGTTGTTAATAGTTCAAATTAGATAGGATATTTATATGATTCAAAAAAATACACTATTGGAAGTAGCTGATAATTCTGGTGCACGTGAAGTGCTTTGCATTGGTTTGTTGGGCGGTAGAAAATCTGCGACTGTAGGTGATACAATTATTATATCTACTAAGTCTATTAATCCAAAAGGGAAGGTTGAAAAAGGTAAGGTATATAGAGCAGTTGTCGTTAGAGTAAAAAATTCTATTAGAAAATCTGATGGCTCTGTAATTCGTTTTTCTAGTAATGCTGTAGTTTTGATTAATAATCAAGGTGAGCCACTTGGTACTCGGGTATTTGGCCCGGTGAAAAAATTATCATCTGGTTCTTTTATGAAGATAATGTCATTAGCTGTCGAGGTTTTATAATGAGTGCTAAAATAAAAAGTGGTGATGATGTTGTAGTTTTAGCTGGTAAGGATAAGCGAAGGACTGGTAAGGTCATTAAAATTGTAACGCGTAATGCTGAAAAGAAGGTGGTTGTTTCCGGTGTCAATGTATGTAAGAGGCATACTAAGCAGAGGGCCGGTAGTAGTGGTGGCATATTAAATAAAGAGTTAGCTATTGATATATCGAATGTTGCAATATTAGATCCTAAGTATAAAACTCCAACTAGAGTAGGGTTTAAGTTTATAGATGGAAAAAAAGTGCGTTTTGCAAAAGTTTCTGGGGAAGTAATAGATTAGGTTGATATGTTTAAAGAATTATATAAAAACAGCATAGTAAAATCATTAAAGGATAAGTTTAATTATGGTAATGTGATGCAAATACCTAAACTTGTCAAAGTATGCATTAATATGGGTGTTGGAGATGCTGCTGCAGATAGTAAAGCAATAAATGAACCACTAGAGAGCTTGCATTTGATTTCAGGCCAAAAGCCTATATCGACCTATGCAAAAAAATCTATTTCTGGTTTTAAGATTAGAAAAGATGCTATTGTTGGTTGTAAGGTAACTTTGCGTAGAGATAAAATGTACGAGTTTTTAGAAAGATTGGTGTATATTACTCTACCTAGAGAGAAGGATTTTAGGGGATTCAGTGTGAGGCAATTTGATGGCAATGGTAATTTTTCTTTTGGTATAAAGGAACATATCTCATTTTTAGAAATAGATTATGATAAAATAAGTAAAATTAGAGGTGTGGATATTAATATTATAACAAGTACAACTAGTGATAAGGAAGCAAAGGAACTGTTGCAAGCTTTTAAATTTCCTTTTTTTGATTAATTTTAGAGATAGAGATATATGGCAAAAAAATCTATGATACAAAGAAATCTTCGTAGAATGAAGTTGTGTAATCAATATAAGGAGAAAAGAGAAAAATTGAAATCTATAATCAATAATAAGAATTTATCTATTGGTGAAAGGTTTGCAGCTCAAAGTCAGTTAATTAAAAAATTACCTAGAAATTCATCTAAAATTAGGATTAGAAATAGGTGTGTATTGACTGGGAGGCCGAGGGGAGTGTATAGAAAATTTGGTTTGAGTAGAATTGTTTTACGTGGTTTATGTTCTTTTGGGCAAGTTCCAGGAGTTACGAAATCTAGTTGGTAGGTATATATAGGGAGTATATTGTGGCGTTATCTGATAGTATTGGTGATTTTTTAACGAGGATACGTAATGCTCAATTAGCGATGCATAGAACAACAAAAGTTCTATTTTCTAAGGTAAATTCTGCGGTATTAGAGATTTTAAAAAATGAAGGGTATATTCTTGATTATCAAAAAGAAATTGTAGATAATACAACTTGCTTTATTGTAAGGTTGAAGTATTATAATAAATTACCCGTAATTAGTAATATAGTGAGAGTATCAAAGCCTGGTTGTCGTCGTTATTCTGGGTATAAGGATATTAGTAAAGCGTACAACGGTTTGGGTATTTTTATTATCTCAACTTCCAAAGGGGTAATGACTGATTATAGTGCGCATGAGCTGAAAGTTGGTGGAGAGGTTTTATGTCAAGTATTTTAAGTAATGGGAGAAGTTCATGTCTCGTGTAGGTTCTAAGCCTATCAATATTCCTTCTGGTATTTCAGTTGAGTATGGTAATGGTAAGATGTTAATTAAAAGTACTAAAACAGAAAAGGAGCTCAGCCTTTGCAGTGGCGTTGTGTATAAAGTTGTCAATAATCAATTGTTGCTTTCTGTTGATCAAGGTAAAGATGATTATGATGAAATAAAGCCTATGTGGGGCACCTATAGGAGTAATATTAATAATATTATTAATGGTATGGTTGATGGATTTTCTGTTGATCTTGAAATTAATGGCGTTGGTTATAAAGCGGAGTGTGATGGTAAGTGTTTGACTTTGTATCTTGGTTATAGTCATAATGTAAAATATAAAGTGCCTAAAGATGTTGAGATTAAATGTGTAAAGCCGACTCATTTGGTGATCAGTGGAATGGATAAGCAGAAAGTCTGTATGGTGGCATCTGATATATGTAAGGTTAGAAAATACGATCCTTATAAAGGTAAAGGTATTGTAATAAAAGGCAGATTTATGCTGCGTAAAGTTGTAAGTAAAAAGAAGTAATTGAAATGAGAAGATTGTATAATTTTTTAAGTAATTTTGAAAAAAGGAAGGTACGTAATAGAGAGAAGCTTAACAAGGGTGTTAAGCATTTACGTATATCTGTGTTTAAATCTAATAGACATTTTTATGCTCAATTAATTAATGATGTAGAAGGTATCACTCTTACTTCAGCTTCTACTTTGGACCCTAAAATTAGAGAGATATGTAAAGGGAGAGTTAATGCTGAATCTGTGAAGCAAGTTTCCTCTTTAATGATTGAGCGCTTGTCTAGTGTGGAATTAAAGGAAGGATTAGTGTTTGATCGTGGAGCATATAGATATACAGGAGTAGTTTCTCAATTTGCTGAAGCTTTGAGAAGTTCTGGGTTTAAATTTTAGAAGGTTTTTGATATGGCGGTAAAGAGTTTACAAAGTAATAATGATTTATCAGAGCTTTTAGTTTCGGTGCGAAGAGTAACAACGGTTACAAAAGGTGGTAGAAAGTTTTCATTTTCAATTCTGGTTGTTGTTGGTGATGAAAAGGGTAGAGTAGGTTGTGGAATAGGTAAACATGCTGAGGTTGCTGAAGCAAGAATAAAAGCTGTAAATGCTGCAAAAAAGTCGATGATTAGAGTGTATTTACGTGAAGGTAGAACTTTACATCATGATATTAAAGCTAAATTTTGTTCTGGTGAGGTAACTTTAAGAGCAGCAAGAGCCGGGACAGGTATTATTGCTGGTGGAGCAGTTAGATCTGTTTTTGAAGTGCTAGGTATAAAAGATGTAGTCGCTAAGTCTACTAGGTCAAATAATCATCATAATGTCATATGTGCGGTATTTGAAGCTTTTGACAAAATGTTATCTCCTCGTCAGGTGGCAAGCAAAAGAGGGAAAAAAATTGGTGAAATAGTTGGAAAAAGGTAAGGTATGAGTGACGCTATAAAACTAAATTCTATATTTGCTGGTTTATCTAGAAAAAAGAAGCCTAAGCTACTTGGTAGGGGTATTGGTTGTGGTAAGGGTAAAACATCTGGTAGAGGACACAAGGGGCAGAAAGCTCGAAGTGGAGTTTCGATAAATGGCTTTGAGGGTGGACAGCAGTCTATATATACTCGTTTACCTAAAAGAGGCTTTAAACCTATACGTAGAAATGTATATTCTATAATTAATGTTGGTGATGCGCAACGCTTAATAGAAGTTGGAAAAATAGAAAAAAATTCTGTTATAGATAAAGAGATGTTATATAGATTAGGTTTTATAAACTCTATGAAGAATAAAATTAAGCTCCTTAATAAGGGCAAGCTAAGTGAGAAGTTCGTGTTCCATGTTGATTTTGCGTCAGAAGCTGCAAGAAAGTCTGTAGCTTCAGCTGGTGGTAGTGTAGAAATACTATCATAAATTATGAGCAGTAAGTCAGCATTTAATAGCTTGTACCCTACACTATTATATAAAGGTGATTTATTAAGGCATATATTTTTTACACTAATAGCTTTAATTTGTTATCGCTTGGGTACTTATGTACCTATTCCTGGAGTTAATCTTAACATAATTAACAATATATTTCCTAAAGATAGTGCTGGTGTTTTTGGAGTATTTAATTTATTTTCTGGTGGTGCGTTGGCTAGAATGACAATTTTAGCATTAAATGTTATGCCATATATAGTTGCATCTATAGTGATGCAGTTATTGTCTTCTGCCGTTAAAGGAATCAATGATGTTAAAAACGATGGAGAGTTAGGGCGTAGGAAGGTGAATTCTTACATACGCTATATGACTATAGTATTTTGTGTATTTCAATCAATCACAATTCTTATTGGTTTGGAAAGGATGAATAGTGAAGGAGCGTTAATTGTAATTGAGCCTGGTATGATGTTTCGTGTGGTGGGAGTATTTAGCCTTTTGGGCGGGACGATGTTTCTAATATGGCTTGGCGAAAGAATCAGTGCTAATGGTATAGGTAATGGGATTTCATTAATTATTTTTACGGGTATAATATCGGAATTGCATAACGCTTTATCATCTCTGTTGACTTTAAGTAAAAATGGGAGTGTATCGTTATTTATTATCCTTTTTGTTTTAGTGTTGTTTTTTTTACTATTACTTTTAGTTGTTTTTGTAGAGTCTTCTTACAGGAAAGTAATTGTTCAATATCCTAAAAAGCAATTTAAAAAATTATATAATGACGATTTTACTTATATTCCATTGAAGATTAATTTATCTGGTGTAATACCAACGATTTTTGCTAACGCAATTTTATTGACACCGATTTCAGTTGCAAATTTTTATAAGGGTCACGCTTTTTCTGATTTTATTTTAAATTATTTTATGGCGAATAAGGTAATGTATCTTATGGCCTATTTGACACTGATAGTATTCTTTAATTTTTTCTATACTAATTTTATATTTAACCCACAGGAAAACGCTGATTTTCTTAAGAAGAATGGTGGTTTTATTCCTGGTAGAAGGCCTGGAAAACATACGGCTGACTATCTTCAGGATATAGTTTTTAAACTAACGTTTGTTGGGTCTGCATACTTAGTAGTTATATGTATTGTACCTGAAATTATGAGATACCATTATGATATACCATTTATTTTTGGTGGGACAAGTTAATTGATTATAGTTAATGTTATTACTGATACTATTGCCCAAATACAATCATATATTTTTTCAAATAGATATAATAACTGGATAAAGAAATATGAGTCTAAGTCGAGGAAATTAAGGTGATTACTACGATTTTTGGTCCTCCTGGTTCTGGTAAAGGTACTCAATCACGCTTATTAATATCAGGGTATAATTTAAGGCTAATATCAGTAGGTGATTTATTGAGGAATATTATATCCAGTGGGAGTGACTTAGGTAAAAAAATAAAAGATATTGTTGAGTCTGGCAATTTAATACAAGATGATATTATATGTAAATTATTACATGATCAGCTTGAACTTATGGATAATAATTTTTTATTAGATGGTTTTCCAAGAAATCTGAATCAAGCTTATTTTCTGACACAAATTTTACAAGAGAAATATAGCAGAGATGTAGATGTTGTAATTGAGCTGCAACTTGATGATGAAACTGCAATTGATAGGTTGAAAAATCGTCTTATATGTTTGGACTGTAAAAGCATATATAGTGTATCTTCTTTTAAAGATAGTGATAATCTTACTTGTATTAAGTGTAAAAGCGCAAAATTGGAGAAGAGAATTGATGATGCGAATATTTCTGCAATTAATAAAAGGATAAGTGAATATCATATTCAGATGAAAAATTTGCGTAAATATTATGGGGATAAATTATTAACAATTGATGCTAGTCTTGGTGTTGATAAAGTGGCGCAAGATATTAAAAACAAAATTTCTTGTAATTTGGTTTGACTATGAGTTGTTTTATGATATAAATTAAGAGTTATTATTAATAAAGTATCGAGGTATCAGTGGCACGTATTGCAGGTATAAATGTTCCGGTAAAAAAGTGTGTTCCTTTTGCATTGACCTATATATATGGGATAGGTATTGCTACTGGGAGTAAGATCTGTCATGCTTGTGAGATTGATAAGCGTAAACGTGTTTCAGAATTGCAAGATAAAGAAGTAGATAAAATCAGTAGTTTTATTAGGCAGAATTACACTATAGAGGGTGAATTGAGAAAAAAAATAGCCATGAACATAAAGTCTTTGGTAGAAATTGGATGTTATAGAGGGGTGAGACATAGAAAAGGTTTGCCTGTAAGAGGGCAAAGGACCCATACTAATGCTAAAACCCGCAAAGGTAGATCTCGGTTACCTGTTGCTGGAAGAAAATAAAATTTATTATTATTGCGAGTTTTAATGAAAAAAAATAAAACGGTTAGTAAAAGCACTAAAAGTGTGAAGAGGTTTGTTACTGGTGTTGTGCATATCCGTGCAACTTTTAATAATACTTTTATAAATATAACTGACGTTCAGGGTAATACATTATATCAAACATCTGTAGGTGCATGTGGTTTTTCAGGTTCGAGAAAGTCTACGCCTTATGCTGCAGGTAAGGCTGCTGAAGTTGCTGTAAAAACTGCAATAGAAAAATTTGGTATGAAGGTTGTTTCTGTGGTAGTACATGGTCCTGGCTTTGGCACGGAAGCTGCAGTTAAAGCATGTCAGAGTTGTGGCTTAACTGTTACTTCAATTGCAGATAAGACTGCAATTCCTCATAATGGATGCAGGTTAAGGAAAAAAAGAAGAGTATAGAAATTTTGCTTATTCGAAGGGTTGTTTTATGTATTATAATGATGATATTTCTGTCTGTGATAGCCTTGGTAAATTGACCAAGTCTAATCCAATTTAAGTTATATCAGGTGATCCAAATAAAAAAAGTGATGTAGTATTAGAACCGTTGGAAAGTGGTTTTGCTTTAACGTTGGGCAATGCGTTAAGACGTGTAATGTTGTCTTCTCTGAAGGGTAGCGCAGTTTATGGAGTAAAAATTGAAGGTGTTACACATGAGTTTACATCAATTCAAGGTGTTAGAGAAGATGTTACGGATATAGTGTTAAATCTAGCTATGTTAAGGTGTAAGTTAGATGGTACTTCTCATAAATGCTTGAATTTGAATGCTAAGGGCCCATGTCAAGTATTAGCTGGTATGATAGGAACTGATGACCAGTGCTGTATTATTAATAAGGATTTATTAATATGTACATTGGGGCAAAATGTAGAATTAAATATGGACGTATATATAGCTAATGGAAAAGGCTATCTTCCTGTTGCTAAATATAAAGAAAATGAATTTTTAAAATTTATGAATGAGCAAGATTTAGTTGGTTTTATTCCTGTTAATGCTTTATATAACCCTGTTAGTAAAGTTTCATACAGAGTAGAAAATAGTCGTGTTGGTCAAGTGACTGATAAGGATAAGTTAATATTGTCAATTGAAACTGACGGTACGATTTCTCCTAGTCAAGCTATTGATTCTGCTGCAAAAATATTGCAGGAGCAGTTACAGCCTTTTGTGAGTTCTGATACAGGCTATAAAAAGCAGCAGGTTGCTTCATCTCCTGGCGCTAAAGATTTAGGTTATGATCCTGTATTATTACGTAAAGTTGATGAGCTCGAGTTATCTGTTAGGTCACATAATTGTTTAAAGAATGAGGATATCACTTATATAGGCGATCTTGTGCAAAAAACGGAAGGTGAAATGTTAAGAACTGCTAATTTTGGTAGAAAATCTCTTAATGAAATTAAAGCAGTTTTAAATAATTTTGGTTTGGGTTTAGGTATGGATGTGCCAAACTGGCCACCTAAAGATATAGAAGAATTGGCAAAACAACACGCTGATGAAGATTAGGTAATATATGAAACATGGAATAAAAAAACGTAAATTATCTCGTGCTACTCGGCATAGGATATCAATGTTGAAAAATCTATCTATCTCATTGATTAGTCATGAGCAGATTTTAACTACTTTACCAAGGGCTAAAGAGCTTTGTTCTTATATGGAAAGGTTTATTACGATTGCTAAGAATAAAAATACTTTACATGGTAGAAGACTCCTGCTTTCTCGTCTTCATAATAATAAGCTAGTAGTTGATAAGTTATTGATTGTTTTAGCTGATCGTTATCAAGATCGTAAAGGTGGATATTCTAGAATAATAAAATTTAACACTAGGAAAGGTGATTGTGCATCAATGGCAGTGATAGAGTTAGTTGATAGAGATATTTCAGCTAAAGGTAAAATTTATAGTAAAAATAAAGGAGAGAATGAAGTAGTAGTGCAAAATTAATTTTTGTTAAACTGTAAATATTTACGGTAATATAAGCTGTGTTTCTATATGGTGAGTTTTGGCAATGGTTTTCGCTATTTTATAGGTTACTTTGGTGAGTTATTAATTTTAATATATTTAAAATTGAGATGGTGTAATATTGTAAAGCATCGTTACCGTTGTAAATTTGGAGAAGTTAGTTTAGTTATATCTAAAAAAGGGAGCTTGTTTTTATAGAGGTGAAAACAAGCTTGCTTGGAAAATGGATACCGATATCTAATGTTTAATGTCAGTCTATTATAAATTCTTCTAGGTATTTCTTAAGTAAAAGCCCTGAATTTTTTAATTATTCAATTAGGTATGTTTTATGTTTCCTCTCTTTAAAAAGCAAACCTATTTATATAAAAAATGCTTAGGTGAAGGGATCAATTGGTGAAAAATTTGTATATTCTACTAGGTAATGTAAATTATGAAAAAGACTCAGTATAATAATTTAGTTGCATCTTATGCTAAGGCTCTATTCTGTATTGCAGAAGGTAAATTAGATGTGATGAGAAAAGAAGTAGAATTCCTATTGGATTTTTTTGAAAATCAACGTGATATTTTTATGTACTTATCTGATCCGATGATTTCTGTTGCGCGTAAAGAGGAAGTAATTCTCTGTATGAAGGAATATTTGAGTGAGAGCTTGATAAGATTTATTATGGTTGCATTTGTAAATAAGCGCTTTTATTTATTACTCTCTATATTAGAGAAATTTTTGAGCTTTGTTAGAGAAGATAAAAATGAATTTAGTATTATTATAAAATCTGCAAAACCTTTAAAAGAACCTGAGATAAAAATAATTACTGAATCTTTGAGTTTTCTTGGTAAAATAAAAAAAACAAGCAATATAGTTGATTCTTCTATATTGGGTGGTTTTATAATTAGGTATGGTTTTAATTTGATTGATGCCTCTCTAAAAAGTTACTTAGATAGGTTAGTTGATTTAAGCAAAACAGAAATATTAAAGTATAGTGAGCAAAAGGATTTTGTATGAAGAAAGACAGTATAAATGCTTCTGAAATGGTGAATATAATAAGAGAAAAGGTTGGGGCGTTTGATAATCCTGTAAAGCGAGAAAATATAGGTGAAGTGATCTCAGTGACTGATGGTATTGCATTAGTTTATGGACTGGAAAAAGCAAAATTTGGTGAGAAGATATTTTTTGAAAGTGGTATAGAAGGGATAGTGCTTGATTTAGATCATGATACAGCTGGAGTAGTAGTGCTTGGTAGTGACAGTGATGTTAAGGAAGGTAATATTGTAAAATGTAGTGGTAATGTTGTGCAAGTGCCTGTAGGGCATGAATTATTGGGTAGAGTTATAAATGCTTTAGGTAACCCTATAGATGGTCATGGAGAAATTAGAACCAAGAATAAAATGGATATAGAGTCCAAAGCACCAGGCATTATTGATCGTAAATCTGTACATGAGCCATTGCAGACTGGAATTAAAATTATAGATTTATTAATTCCAATAGGTAGAGGACAACGTGAATTAATTATTGGTGATAGGCAAATTGGTAAAACCACTATTGCACTTGATACTATTATCAATCAAAAGAAAGTTAATGATGAAGTAGATGATAATCAGAAAGTTTATTGTGTTTATGTTGCTATTGGTCAAAAAATTTCAACAGTGGCAAAAGTAGTAAATAAACTAAAAGAAAGTGGAGCATTAGAGTATACAACTGTAGTTGTAGCTAGTGCATCTGACTGTGCTCCTATGCAGTTTTTAGCTCCTTACGCTGGTTGTACAGTCGGGGAATTCTTCCGGGATAAAGGAATGCATTGTTTAGTTGTATACGATGATTTATCTAAACATGCTGTAGCATATAGACAGATGTCTTTATTACTCAGACGTCCTCCTGGCCGTGAAGCTTATCCTGGTGATATATTCTATGTGCATTCTCGCTTGCTTGAAAGAGCTGCTAAAATGTCATATGATAAAGGGCAGGGATCTTTGACCGCTTTACCAATTATCGAAACTCAAGCTGGTGATGTATCTGCGTATGTGCCAACAAATGTGATTTCAATTACCGATGGACAGATCTTTCTTGAATCTGAGCTGTTTTATCAGGGGTTCCGTCCAGCAGTAAATATAGGTTTATCAGTTTCGCGTGTTGGTTCTGCTGCGCAGCTCAGGTCTGTTAAAAAGGTTGCCGGCTCCATAAAACTAAGTTTGGCTCAGTATAGAGAATTAGAGGATTTTGCAAAATTTGGTTCTGATCTTGACGCTAGTGTTCAATTATCCTTGAATAAGGGGAAATATCTTGTGGAACTATTGAAGCAAAAACAACATTTTCCTATGCCAATAGAAGAGCAAGTAGTGCTTATGTATATTTTTTCTAATCTTTATGATCAATTAAGTAATGTGAAAGTAAGTGACATTAATAAGTTCGAGCATGATCTCATCAATTATTTTCATACAGCACATCCTGGAGTTTTAAAAAAGTTGTCAAATGAAATGGGTGATGATATAAAAAATGATATATTTAGTATTGTGAATGATTTTATTACTCAATTTAATTGTGTTTAGGTATTTGTTATGACTTCTTCTATTATTAATAAAATTCCTATGACAAAGGAAGGTCTTGAGCGTATGCAAGAAGAACTTGAAAAGTTAAAAGAAGAAAAGCCATTTGTCATACAAGCTATTTCTGATGCTCGTGACCATGGTGATTTATCTGAAAATGCAGAATACCATTCTGCACGTGAGAGATTAGGTTTTATTGAAGGACGTATAATGGAGGTGGAACATAAGTTATCACATGCAGAGGTAATTGATGTAGCAAGTTTATCTGGTGATACGGTTGTGTTTGGTGCAACTGTTACACTAAGTATGTTAAATGATGACGATAGTGAAATAGAGTATGTTTATAAAATTGTAGGTGAATGTGAAGCTGATGCTTCAAAGCAGTTGATATCTACAAGCTCACCTTTAGGAAGTGCTTTAATTGGCAAAAAAGTTGGTGAATATGTGGAAGTTGTAGTGCCAAACGGAGAAAAATTGTATAAAATAGTTGAGGTTGAATTTAAGTAAATATGGTACAAGCTACTTATGCATCAATGAATCTATCTGGCATTTCTTCCGTGGAAGATGTTTTAGAAGATGCAAGATCTGGTAAATTATTCATTTTAGTTGATGATGAAAATAGAGAAGATGAAGGTGACTTGATTGTTATAGCTGAAAAATTAAAGCCAGAGCATATGGCTTTTATGGT
>JARBCG010000115.1 GCA_028803175.1 Wolbachia sp. | reverse complement strand
CCTGTAAGTATTCTATATCTGTACTTAATCTGTACTTAGTATAGAACACTAAATGGTACTTTAAATTAAACGTACTGTGAGAGCTATATTTGTAATCCATACTAAACCATACTAAAGCAGTCCAACACTAAATTATATTATACTAAAGTGTTCGCCTTAAGGCGAGGGTGTTAACCCTACCACCTCATTACATCAATTAAAAATCTTTTGTACTTAACCTGAAAAACTCCTATATAGTTATGCTTGAGCTCGCGTCCTAATCAATTTAATATAAGTTTACAAGTACTTTTTCTAAAATATTTTTAAAAAGTAACAAAAATTTTTGAAGCAATAAAAAACTCATTTAAAGTACTGCGTAATTGATAAACCTTGTTTAATTTAGCTATAGCTTAAAAATGTTGCTAATAAATGTATCTGAATGTAGTATTTAATTAACATTTATAAATAAAGTAATCTAATGGAAAATAGTTATAACGCTGACTCGATAAAAATCTTAAGAGGTCTTGATGCTGTAAGAAAACGTCCTGGTATGTACATTGGTGATACTGATGATGGATCTGGATTGCATCACATGGTGTATGAAGTTGTTGACAATGCAATAGATGAATCTTTAGCTGGGTATTGCAATAAAATTGAGGTTAGTCTTAATGAAGATGGGTCAGTATCTGTTACTGATAACGGTCGTGGCATTCCAACTGATATCCATGAAGAAGAAGGAATATCAGCAGCAGAAGTAATCATGACTCAACTGCATGCAGGAGGTAAATTCGATAGCAATACTTACAAAGTCTCCGGTGGTTTACATGGAGTGGGTATTTCAGTTGTAAATGCGTTATCGAGCTGGTTAGAATTAACTATTTGGCGCAATAAAAAAGAGTATTTCATTCGGTTTGAAGATGGTTACTCAATTGAGCCTTTGAAGATAATTAATGAAAATACAAGCAAAAGAGGTACTAGAGTTACGTTCATGCCATCAACAGAAATTTTTAGTGGGATTAACTTTAGTTACTCAACTCTTGAAAGCCGTATCAGAGAATTATCGTTTCTAAATTCAAATATTGATATTACTTTACGTGATTTGCGTAACAAGCCATATACAGAGTCTTATTTCAATCAGACTGGTCAATCTGAAGACAATTTTGGCACAGTGAATTTTGTGCGATATTTAAATAAAAATAAAACACCTATAACTAAAATAGCCAGCATGAAAGGGGATGCAGAAGATCTTGGTATCAGCTTAGAAGTATCAATGGAATGGAACGATTCTTACTATGAACACATGTTGTGCTTTACGAACAATATAAGACAACGGGATGGTGGCACACATTTGGCAGGATTTAGATCTGCTTTAACTAGATGTATCAATAACTATGCAACCAATGAAGGTTTTTTAAAGAAAGCAAAAGTAAATTTAACTGGAGAGGACGTCAGAGAAGGTTTAACTTGCGTTTTATCTATTAAAATGCCTGATCCTAAATTTTCTTCACAAACAAAAGATAAACTTGTCAGCTCAGAAGCACGTACAGTAGTGGAGAGTATAGTAGCTGAAAAATTCGGTACAATACTTGAAACCAATCCAAAACTGGCAGCAAGTATAGTAGAAAGAGCAATTAGATCAGCAAAGGGGAGAGAAGCTGCACGGAAGGCACGTGAATTAGTAAAAAATAAAAACAGTGTTGACATTGCAACTCTGCCAGGAAAGCTTGCTGATTGCCAGGAAAAAGCTCCAGAATTATCAGAGTTATTTATAGTAGAGGGTAATTCAGCTGGCGGTTCTGCAAAACAAGGTCGTAATCGTAAAACACAAGCTGTGCTTGCTCTGAAAGGAAAAATCCTCAATGTAGAGCGTGCAGGTTTGGATCGTATTTTTTCCTCTGCAGAAATTGGCTCTTTGATCACTGCAATTGGTGCTGGAATAGGGAATGAGCACTTCGATATTGGGAAAGCTAGGTATCATAAAATTATCATAATGACAGACGCGGACGTTGACGGTTCACACATAAGAACTTTGATTCTAACTTTCTTTTTTAGATATATGCGTGAAATAATTGAAAGGGGATATTTATATATAGCTCAGCCACCTCTTTACAAAGTCACAAAAAATGCTAAAGATACTTATATTAAAGATGATGAAAGTTTTAACGATTATATAGTAAATTCAGCGATTAAGAGATTAACACTAAGCGGTAAAACCGCAGATTTACGCTTCATTTTGAATAAATGTCTTGAGATTTCAAATATCAGTAAAAATTACGACAGGGAAATACTGCAAAATCTATTGGAGTCATTGTTAATTCTAAGTAAAAAGAATGCCTTATCATCTGTTGATGAGATATTAAAGTATTTAAAATTAATGCACAGTGAATATACTTGGGAAGTAGAAATAAAAGATGCAGAAAGAGAAATTCATGTCTCTAAGTTATTTCAAGGGTTGGCGGACAAATACATATTTCCTCTTAGCATGCTTAAAAGTAAAGATATGCAAAATATATTAAATTTGCTTGATGGTATTAGTTATTTATTTAATGGTGATTCATTTTTGAAGTCACAAGAAACTGAAATAAAAATTACATCTCCTAGCGCACTTGCAAAATTGATTATGGATTACGGTAAAAAAGGTTTAACTTTGCAGAGATTTAAGGGTCTTGGGGAAATGAACGCCGACCAATTATGGGATACTACATTAAATCCTGAAACTAGAACTTTATTGAAAGTTGAGATCAAAGATTGCGAAGAAGCTGATTCCATGTTCTCGATATTAATGGGTGACATAGTTGAATCACGTCGTGATTTCATCAATAACAACGCACTGAATGTGTACGACATTGACATTTAAATTTCAAAATAGGCCAGCTACGAAGGGTAGACCATATGACCCACAACCTTGTGTTACCAAACTTTATCAATGACTCACGCGACTTTTACAGATCAAATTTTCTTTATTGTAATTTCAAATTTATCATTATCAACCTTTTCACTTATATACCAAGAACCATCATCTCTTGTTATGAATTTTATATCTTGAATCTCTCTCTTTACTATTTCTCCATTTTGATCATTGATAGAAACACCAATACCACACGTAACTATATTTAGATTGATCGTGGCTTCTTTTCCACTATCTGAATTTAAACTAAACTTACCTGACCTGACATCGTTGAAACTAACCTCCCCTGTATAAGTATCACACTGGCCATCCATACAATACACACCTTCAATAGAGAAAACATCTAACATACAAAACCCTCTTTATTATTTAAACAATTATATATGCTTATCAAGCATACAGCTATAGTACAGTAAAAAAAATAAAATTCAATAGAATAGTTAATTATTATATATAGTATAATCAATTACAGCCAGCTAAATTGGTTGGTAAAAAAAACGCATGTAAAGCAGATTATGAGTTTTAAAACTCGATATTAAAATCATTAAGATAGCTATTAGGACTTCCTTGTTCTTCGATATACTTCTGTACATCCGTAGAATTCACATTACCAACTGTAACAGCAAAATATCCTAT
>JARBCG010000114.1 GCA_028803175.1 Wolbachia sp. | reverse complement strand
TAAAGTAGTCCAACACTAAAGTATATTATACTAAAGTGTCCTCCTTAAGGCTATGGTGTTAACCAACCAACCTCACTACATAAAATACAAAATGCACAACAAGTATGCTCCGAACACAGATTACATATAATTCTCAAGTACAAGTGCAGGTACAGCCAATAGTGAAACGAATATGTGTACTATTATATCACTATTTTTTCCATAGTTAGTTTCTACCTTCTCGTGCGTACCATTCTTTTCTACTATTATCCACTCACTAAGCCAAAGATTATCAAAAAAAATGAGGAAGAGACCTCAAATATACAGAATATATTGATTGAGTTACAAAAGAACGTCCAATACAACATCTACAACATCATAAACATCGTAGAAACTGAGCAGCAAGTGCGTGATACTAAACATAATACTCATTCTCAATCAGAGCAAATAATAGGGATGGAAGAGATCAAAGTAGAAATTCATAGTGCTTCACATCAACATACACGAGTATAATGATCCTATTTTTTATCTTCTTTCAAATAATTTTTCAAGATCACTCAACTTCATCTCTATATAAGTTGGTCTTCCATGATTGCATTGCTGAGAATATGGAGTCTCTTCTATTTGCCTAAGTAACGCATTCATTTCTTTTAATCTCATTTCTCTGCCTGCTCTAATTGATCCATGGCAAGACACAGTAGCCAATATTTTGTTCATTTTATCTTCTATAGGTAGCGCGTCTTCAATTTCCACCAACCTATCAATTAAATCAATGATTATTTCTTTTACATTTATATTTCCTAAAATTGTAGGGATTTCTTTCACTATTACCGTAGACTCTGATGTTATCTCAATATCAAAACCCATTTCAGAAAGTTTATTTTGATAGTTTTCAATCATCTCCATTCCTGCCTGATTTTTAATATTGACTATTTCAGGAATAAGTAGAGACTGTCTCTTAATTTTTGATTTTCCCATCACCTCTTTCATATATTCATAAACTAATCTTTCATGAGCTGCATGTTGATCTACTATAATTAAGTTATCTTTCGCTTGTGCAATTATATATGTATCATACACCTGACAACGTGCAAACCCAAGTGGGTAATCTTCTATCAATTTAACTTGCTCTAACGTTTCTTTTTCTAGAACAACCGTTTCCATTTGTGCTGTAGATTCTTGCGTTGAAGTGTGATTATACAACTTTGACTGTTCTGATAAACTCTTTGTTTTTAAATCTGAAGAAGCAAATTCTCTCATTAACGAACTTTCAAAGAGACTAGGTCTCTTTTCATAGAACTCCTTTAATCCTTTCATCCCAGTGCTCCAACACTGGGATCCATCGTGGATTCCAGCGTCACTCGCTGGAATAACGCCGAATGTGTCAATTCTAATTGACAATGCTTTAATTAACCCTCTTGTAACTATTTCATATATGAGCTTCCTATTCTGAAATCTCACCTCTGATTTATTTGGATGCACGTTTACATCTACATGATCGTAAGGTATTTCTAAGTGTAACACTGCAAAAGGGTACCTGTCACTTGGAATAAAATCATGATATGCATATCTAATTGCACCAATTAGTAAATTATCTTTAATTGGCCTATTATTCACAAACGTATATATCATTGTTGATTTTCCACGATTTATAGTTGGTTTGCAGATATGCCCTGTAAGTTCAACACCTTCTTCTTCTGCAAAGATTTCTAGAGAATTCTCCTGAAATTCACTTTCTACCTCGCACAATCTAGCAAATAGTGAAGCTTGTTTTGAATATTTCAAAAGTCTTTTATTGCCTGAAGTAAGAGTAAATCCTATGTCAGGATTAATCATTGCAAGATTATTTATAATATCCAGAATAGCTTGAGTTTCAGCTCTTTCAGTTTTTAGAAATTTTAGCCTATTTGGAGTGGCAAAAAACAAATCACGAACTTCAATGTGTGTACCTTGTGATAAAGAGCAAGGAGTAAGTTCTTCTGTTTTCTCTCCACCTTCATAACTGATTGACCAAGCCTCATGTGCTCCACTAACTTTAGATGATAGCTTTATTCTACTTACCGCAGCAATCGAAGGCAATGCTTCACCTCTAAAGCCTAAATGTCTGATCTCTATTAAATCATCATTGTTTTTCAACTTAGAAGTAGCATGACGCATGAAAGCTAGTTCAATCTCATTTTTATTTATACCAATACCATCATCCATAACAGAGATCAGATTGCGGCCACCGCTCTCTATTCTTACCTCTATCTCACTACTTCCAGCATCTATGGCATTTTCTACCAACTCTTTAACTACACTTGCTGGCCTTTCAACTACTTCCCCGGCTGCTATACGGTTTATTGTTTTTGAGTCTAAGAGAATTATTGTCATGCTACTATACTATTTTGAATTTACTATTTTGCAAATCCATTTCATTTTTTTTACTATTGACTGCAAAAAGCTCCAAACTTAAACTTACTTCACAGGCTAACCATAATCGGAATTTATGGTGTATCAAATTCTTTCGGTGATTGAAACGCTATAACTACTCTAATGATTTTAACATCGAGTTTTTAAACTCATAATCTGCTTTACATGCGTTTTTTTTAACAAACAGCTTTAGCAGGTTGTATTTGATCACATCTGGCAACTCGAAACGGTCATTTTGATTTAGTACGCTTTCTTTGGAAAAAGGCGCAAGGTTTTATACTAAGGACAATAGTGACCAATAAAGCACTTCAAGCAACATATTCATGATATGTGGAGTAGAATATGAAAACAGCACTCATGAAAATAGTACTGTAAATAATAATCAAGATAACGCTGCTAGCAATTCCACACCTAACCACACAGAAAAGGCCATAGAAAACAAAAGTGACGATCCGGATATCCATCCCAATAGCAAGGTTATACCTAATCTCAAAAAATTAGTAAAGGAGTTAATACCAAACGGTCACAGCATGAGTACACTTCTACAAAATACTCTGAGCATTTTTTATTCGCATTGCTATGGCGGAAAGGGAGGGATTCGAACCCACGACACATTCTCATATGTGCACGCTTTCCAAGCGTGTGCTTTAGGCCACTCAGCCACCTTTCCTATTATCTCATAATATTAAAGACTGTACTATTCAGGAAGATTTTCCTCATTTTGAATGAAATTATGATTATCCAGAGTTTTAGTAATCACTTATACATAAATCAGCCAAGCACTTTATAAATAATAAGTTACTACTAAGTGTTGGAACACGAAAGTAATATTCATCTTTTATAATTCCTTTATACTCCATATCAAGCTCAACAAGCGTTTCAGAATGCTCAGAAATAAAAGATATAGGTGATAAAACCACAGGAGCATCATCAGCTTTTGCACGTAACAGTTCATTTTTAGTGCTAGGCTCTAGCCATTTTACAGGACCAATCTTGCTCTGATAACATATTGACCAATCCAGGTCTTTTATAGCTAACTTTTCCACTATCAATCTTACACTTTCTTCCACTTGCGAAGCGTAAGGGTCACCTTTTTTAATTACACTTAAAGGCAAGCTGTGAGCTGAAAATAGGATTCTAGGTTTACCAATTTTGCTGGCCAATTTATAATGCTCACCTACTAGTTCAACGTGAGTTGAAATGAAATCTTTATTATCATAATAACGATCAATTATTCTTGTATTGCACTTTAAACCATATTTTTTAGCATTTTTCTTCCAATTTTCAATAGATGATAAAGTTGTAGTAGTTGAATATTGGGGATACAGCGGCAATAAAATAACTTCATCTGGATCAAATTGTTTCACGTTTTCGACAATTTTACTGGCAAAGGGATGCCAGTAGCGCATACAAATAAATACCTTATACTCATAATTTTGACTTTCATTTAATATTCGTTCTAAGGCTTCAGCTTGCATTTGTGTATTTTCTAAAATTGGCGACTTACCACCAATTTGCTCATATATTTCTCGTGCGGTATTTTCTCGTTTAGCAGATATAAACTTTGCTAAAAGAAATCGAAAAGGATTTGGTAGGTTGATTATTCTCTTATCATAAAAAAGATTAAACAAAAATGGACGAACTGCCTCCAGCGAGTCTGGACCTCCAAGATTAAATAAAATTACTGCTTTTTTCACTTATATACTACAACAAGTTGCTTTAGGAATACCTATAAATTCAGCTATAGGTTCATCAAACCTCGATATCGGAATTAACTTCCTCACGCCAGCATAGAATAAACGACCTGATCTTTGTAAGTTACTCTTAGTAGATTCAAATTTCCTATCGTAAAATACATAAACAAAAAGACTTGGAACTGATTCAAGAAATTCAACAACAGCAAATGAAAGCATTATACAACTTTGAAGAACTGTTAGAGGAAAAACTAAAAATGTAGCTAGTTTAGCATCACTATTTAGTGAGTTCCATTGATCAAGTGAATTATACTTAATATGTATACTATCTTTATCAAATATATGATACACTACAGAGTCTTTTTTAAATTGCTTATCTATTTCTCCTCTACTATAATGAGTTGTATTTTTTAACGATTTTTCACGCAGATTAAAAATTCTCACAATAAAACATGTGGAAATCATCAGTGCAGTACATACCAGTGTACATTGCAAAAGTCTCATACTATTCCTACCATAGTTGGCAGTGTAATGCACACAAAAGGCACTATAATAGTCATTTTAAAAAATGGAATAATATTTCTTTTCATTGCAAAATCAGCACTTTTTTGAATTCTATGTATTGATTACTAATCTTTCCTTGTTTTTGTAGCACATAGCAACGCAGGCTGTATTCTAAATAACTTAAGAATGCTAGATTAAAAGTCAAAAACCCTTTCGTCTCACAAAAAATTGATGATTTAAGATTATTTACTAACTTTTCAATAATAGAATCAGTTTGCTCTGCAGTATTAGTATTGCTAGTTTTTTTGTTAACATTACAGCAGCCTGTCATATAGCCTCTACAGATGGTTTATTATACTAGTTATATAGCAAAAGTACCTTTTATAAAATTAAAATCTCTAATAAAATAAGTCCATAAATATACTATTCATAGGGAAACAAAATGAAAATTGAAAAAACACTCTCAATATTAAAACCTGATGCAGTAAGACACAACATTACAGGTAAGATAAACTCACATATTGAAAACTCTGGACTAAAAATAATAGCACAAAGAATGATGCTGCTAACAAAGGCACAAGCAGAACAATTTTATGAAATTCATAAAGACAGACCTTTCTTTGTGGAGTTAGTTAAATTTATGACCTCCGGTCCTGTGGTTATTCAAGTTTTAGAGGGTATAGATGCAGTAAGCAAGTATAGAGGGATTATGGGAGCAACAGATCCAAAACAAGCAGATAAAGGTACGATTAGAAGTGATTTTGCTGATGACATAAGTGAAAATAGAGTACACGGTTCAGATAGTATAGAAAATGCTCACAGGGAGATAGCTTTCTTCTTTGCTGAATGCGAATTGGTACGGCATATAAAGTAAAGCTGTTAATATTTCAGCTGGTAGTTAAAAAAAACGCATGTAAAGCAGATTATGAGTTTAAAAACTAGATGTTAAAATCATTAGAATAGCTATTAGGACTTC
>JARBCG010000113.1 GCA_028803175.1 Wolbachia sp. | reverse complement strand
TTATACTTAACTTGGAAACAAAAGGGGTTCAACCAATTCCAAAACCATCTATCTATTGTCTGTCCCTAGCCACTACGCTGAACGGATGCCCCCTTTGCGGATTAAGTACTACTTTCAGATCATTATCATCCTTATGTTCTTTTAGAAATTTTTCAAGAACTGGAGCTCCAGTACATGGATAATATGGATAATAATGCTCTCCTACATCAAAACCTAAACGTCTTCTAAACGTCTTAATGATTGTAACAGTTTACTATTTAGCTCTCTTTGATTTTTTGTTAGCTTTAATTCCTTGCCCTCAGCTAACCATTCGTATATTAACTCTTCCCATCCTTCGTCTTTATCTGATTCTTTTTGCCAATAACGGTCTCTTTGATTCTGGTTATTTAGTGGCAACCATTCGTCATTCTCCTGCGGTACAGTTAATAACTTACAATCATCTTGTAGTAATTTCTCGGATAGATTATTTTTAGCTTTTTTGTTAACAGAATCTGGCATACTCCCCTCCGTATCTTAATATTTGATTTTACAAACATAATTTGTTATTAATAAGCCTGTTAGAATCTATTAAATTTTACGATTCAAACTCATGGCCGTCAGAAAGTAATTCATCTGATTACTTCTACTCAAGCAAAAGAACATGGAGCTATTTCAAATTCTTAAGCTGGTTCTGGATAAAGTATTCTTAGGCTATAAAAAGGTTTTCGTGCGGTTATTTTTAATGTTGACTTATGCCATATATGTAATATTTTTCATGCTTTGAGAGGTATTTATGGAGCAAGAAAATAATGTATTTTTGGAAGCAGCAAAGAAAGTTGGAAAGTTTATATGTAACGTACTCGGGAGAGAGTAAAACATGATACGAGTGATGCTTTAGGTGAGATTGTGGGAATTTCTGGAAAGCCTTATGAGTGCCTGTTAGAATGTTACAATTTAGTAGGGATCTTGTTTTGAAGCGGAAGTTATAAACGATAAATTGATGTTTTCAGCGTATAGAACACTTACGGGTGACATACACCCAACTTAAGTCAAAAACAAGTCAACGAGATAGAAGAAAAGTGCGATATCATCGTATATAGGGAAAAAAATTTTGTTAATTTTTGTTTAAACATCCACAAAATAGTTGAAGAAGTTCAATCTAAAATAAAGGGTTGGAAAAAAAAAGTTAGAAATCTTGCGATAGAAAGCATTGCAGAAAAATTTGAATCTAAATTAATAGGACTTACAAAAATTATTTGTGGATGCTTTGCAACACACAACGACCAAGTATTAATGTATAGTATTGGGAAAAAATTGCATGAATCTTATGAAGACAGCTAAATAGACTTCCATCGTACCATTGTACCGCATATGACTAAGTAAGGTTTACCTAGGTAAAATAGCTGAAGGTAGGGGTGTATTCTCAAGGGAAATGAACTACCTTCAAGCAACTCTTAACTTGAGTGCACAGTTTTTGAACACTAAGAAGATAAAGATCTGACTAGTGAACGAACTGCTTTGCGTGACTCTTGACTCTTAGTTTTTTTATATCCTCTAACCAACTCTAATATCTCTCTACTGCTTTCATCATCCTTATGCTCAAAACCACTTTCTTCATGTAGTTCTGTTGTTACTGTAGGAGTAGGAAATAAAACTATAAAATCAACTGACAAAGCTTCTGCTATAGCATATAGTCTATCAATTGAAACGCTGTTTTTTCCAGACTCAATTTGTTGAAATGTAATACCCACTCTCTTTCCCAACTCTTCTTGAGAAAATCCTCTTATCAATCGCAACTCTTTTATTTTTCTTCCCATTTTAGGACGGCCAGTATAAATTCTTTCCATGTACACGAAGAGTCATTTTTCACATCGGTAATAGTCATTTTTTTAGACTTATTTAAGTAGATCACATAGCCAAAACTATAATAGTAAAGTAGATATTACTTTAATAACTTTAAAGTTTTATTAAAACTCTTCTCTGTATGCTGTATACTCAAATTGAAAATGATTAAATTCATCAATAGCTTGTTCCTACAGGTTTGAAATTATAAATGAGATTAAACTAGTGTAGTTTTTCAATATTATAATTATCTTCTTTTATTATATTTTTATATTCTGCATCATCCTTCCATACCACTTCATCTTGCCAAAGAATTGCTTGGCCGTCTTGTATTAAACCATGCTCATTAAAGTTAAAACACCCATATTTGGTTACTGTTCTATAATTTACTAAATCTATCCATGCACTTGGACATGCTATGGCTAATTTTCGTACAATAGATATATTACCTTCTTGTTTGTGCCTCCCTCTCTGTGTGATACTATCGTAGAGCTTGCTCTTATCACCAGTACTTGTCTCATAAGGTTTTTTGTGTATGTTGCTTCATGATCTATTTTGAAAATATCATATATTTCCTCTGCTAATAAGTTTTGTACCTCCTACCGTAACCAAATAATCATAAGTTTTTTTGCCAAGCCTTATTCGATCAGAGTGAAATAACTATTTTTAGCAATCATTATATTTTTAGCAACTATTATATAATCCTTAAGTTCTACGCCTATATTGGGGAGTATTAAAACAAACTGCTTAGCAATAGGTGTATATTCCTGATCATATGCTAATCTCTATGTCTCCCAGCATGGAGCTATCTAAGTTGGTACAGTATATTAATGGAAAGAGTAGTCACAAGTTATTCCAG
>JARBCG010000112.1 GCA_028803175.1 Wolbachia sp. | reverse complement strand
TCGATGAACAAGGAAGTACTCATAATTATTCTAATGATTTCAACATCGAGTTTTTAAACTCATAATCTACTTTACATGCGTTTTTTTAACCACCATCTTTGGCCGGTTATAATTGATACCAATCGTTTTTTTGGCCCAGGTAAGCTATACAATGAATGAATTTCTGTTTAGGATAGTCACACTGCTTGAATTTCATGTAAGAGAGTACTACTTACAATATACAAAGTTTTTACAGCTGTGGACTAATCGTCAGTATTGTATATGTTTTTTTCTTTTTCTATTCTTTCTTGCTCTTCGATACAATATATAGCAAGTGGGTTAGCTTCAAGCCTTTCAACTCCTATTTCTTCCCCAGTTCCATCACAGTAACCATAAGTACCTAATTTTATTTTTTCCAATGCCTCTTTAATTTTTTCTTTTCTTTCTTTTCGGCGTTTAATTAACTTTTCACTTCCACTATATTCTGCAGAGTAATATGTACCGATACTGTTATCCTCTAGTTCTTGTTTTTCCAATTCGTCTAGCATTGATTTTAATTTCAAACTAAAGTACTCTAACTGTTTTGTGCTCATATATTCCTCGTTCTCTGAAGGAGTATAATCTTCTGATAATTTTATTTTTGATAATTCTCCATCCATAATTACCTCATCAACTAAATAATAAAATCCTATATAA
Organism: Wolbachia sp.; assembly: GCA_028803175.1. Classification (GTDB taxonomy): domain Bacteria; phylum Pseudomonadota; class Alphaproteobacteria; order Rickettsiales; family Anaplasmataceae; genus Wolbachia. Next base: position 1,934 of record JARBCG010000112.1, on the reverse strand, counting down.
CTTCCTAAACAAAAAATTATACATCCTCAAAGTAAACACTATAATTCATAATTAACATTTAAAAGCCTGGAATGATTAATGTAGTAAGAAGAGTAGCGACGGGCCTCACTCATATAATGTGTCTTTTTATCATAATGTTAAGCTTATCTTCGTTTACACTTGAGGACAACAATAATAAGCAGGAAGTCATGTTAACGTTGATATGGATATGTACTACATTTGTTTTACAAATCTCTACAAGCAATTTATTTTTACCTGATTACCATGATGGAGTTTTGGAACAAATCTTTATACAGCCATTTTCTTCTAAACTTATAATTATTTATAAGATTTTTACTCATTGGTTATTGTTTGGATTGCCAATTTCAGTAACTTCTTCAATGTTTAGCTTTATAGTTCTTGGCAATAATATTGAATATTCAATAATTATAGGATTATCCTTATTATTTAATATATTAATAATAATCAATATTTCTGCTACCGGAAATTCATTAATGATTGGTCGCAGTAATTTAGCATCAGGAATATCACAAATTTTGGTGCTACCGATAATAATGCCAACTTTTATATACTTTAAGTTATTAACGCAGTTTGAGAGTTTGTTTCGTAATGTTCACATGCTATTGATCACTGCTTTAATTTTTGTTGTTTTGATAGCCAGTAGTTCTATAGCTACTCACATGGCCTTAAAATTTGTTGTGGAGCAAGATTAAAGGGTTTTTTATTATATTACTCTGTCATTCAAGGAGTAGTATAAAATATTAATAATTATATGCTGAAATGGTGCTGTTTTAATAATGGAGTGAACTTATTACTATAGACTGCACAAAAGAAATTCGAAACTGTGCAAGCAAATATAGAGAAGAGCTTGGAATAAACAATGAAGCAATTAAGAAAATTTTTAAGAACCCTAATGATTCAATTAATATAAATAATTATTTTTATAAGAGTGGTAAAGTTTGTCATGAAGGAATATTGAGCGAAGGAAAAGAGTGTCAAAATACAAAATTGAGCAATTATACATATGATGAATTGAAGCAAAAAACTGAAAAATCTCATGTTAAAGATCTTCTTTCTAAATATCCACTTCAAATGCTACATGATATAGCTAAAGACAAAATATTAAAGAGTTTTGAAGATAATGAATGGAGTTATAAAAATGCTGCTGAAGCTATAAAAAAAGAGTTAGATATAGATTCAAAACTAAAGGCAATATTGAGAGAAAAACAACAACCAGAAACTGAGGAAACTCAAGCATATTATAATGTTACAAAGGTAATAAAAGAAACACTGTCTGCGAAGCAATTAGAATTAGCTAGTAAGAAAAATCACTTTTTAGCTAACACAGAAAATGTTTTCAAACACATGCGAATTGAAGATAGCACTCAATATAATGTAGATTTGTAGAGCAATTATAATACGGATTTACATTCCTATCACTCAGTATCAGTTCTTTAGTAAAACGGCAGGAGCCACAATGACTCCTGCATAAAATAACTAACAAGCGTAGCACCAATTCTAAACCAAAAATGATAAAAAAACAAAAGTGAAGGAAGTGTTAAATAAACTGTATCAAACCGCATTTTTAGATCAACTCAATTTTCAGTCTGCAAGGAAAGAAAATATCAAATTGGGATATGGTTAATGCCAAGTTTTGTATAGGCACCATCCACTTTTCTTCTACATTCCTTATAGCACAATATACCAGCTTGTACGAAGCTTTAAAACAAGGTAAACCTGAGATTTTTAATAGTGATCAAGGAGTACAGTTTACTAGCACAACTTTATTATGGAATTAGAACGTGCTGACATAAAAATCAGTATGGACCATAAGGAACGTTATTTTGATAATATATTTATTGAACGCTTATGGAGAACTTTAAAGCAGGAAGCTATATATTATTATAGACCAGGCAGCATAAGAGGTTTGGATG
>JARBCG010000111.1 GCA_028803175.1 Wolbachia sp. | reverse complement strand
CTTTTGCTCTTTTGCCAAGTCCTGCAAGTCCTTTGAATACTTTTTTACTTGATATCCTTTGGGTGGTAAACTGTGATCAAAGTTGCATCGATGTATGAAATTCCTGTCATTTTTTCTTTCTCGCAGAACCAATGTAATAGTAGCACCAAACACCATAAAACTCTATGTTTTAGAACGATTAATCTATACTACTAAGGCAATTTAGGAAACTCTGATCCATATAGGGATTTTAGGTAAAATAGATAAAGAGCTTTATAAAACAGTATTATAGTAATTGCTTCAGAATGAGTAATTTCCATTATTCTGGTAGGTTTTTTGCTGTTAGATAGTAATTTGTCTGCGCATTTTTCATCTACCATTTTGCAAAAATCATCTACAAAGCAAGATAATTCTATGCTATCCTTTTCCTCTAGTGCACCTCCTTAGTTTTTTTACAATATTTGAGTTTACCCTATTTCCCTGGCTTTTTTGCTTTCTTCTAATCCATAGTTGGCGTTAATAATACAAAAGCAATATTCTATACTATAAAGGATATTGGTGATACAATAGATATAGCAAAAAAGTGTGGATTTAATGCACACAAGTTCAGCATATAAGGACAGGACTTTTATCTCACTTAATATACTTAAAAACCAATTTTTTCGACTATTAGTTTAATTGGAGTGCTGTATATACCAGTCACTATTGTTAACGTTGCCATAAATAATAGGCACAGAATCATAGATAATGGTACTCCGTCTAGTGTCATTTCAGCACGTGAAGATGGAAATCGCATTTGATCACTATTACCAAAATACACTTTTTCTATCATCTTCCACATATATGCTAGTGTAAGAAAAGATCCAGCAACGAATACTATGAGTGAAATCCATGAATGAGACTCTATTATCGCTTTCATTATGTACCATTTGCTTACAAAACCACTAGTTAATGGCACACCGATCAATGCTAGACTTAATATGGTAAACGCGAATGTTATGTAAGGCATTGATTTTTTCAAGCCCGCTAAATTTTCTATTTTCGTTGTGTCAAATTTATAGAAAATACACCCTGCAGCTATAAATAAAGACGTTTTTATTATACTATGATTTATTGTGTGAAGAACTGCTACAAATAATCCTGCTTCTGAATTTAAACTAAGTCCTAAAATTATGTAACCAATTTGGCTAACACTGGAGTTAGAAAGCAATTTTCTTATATCTTGCGCAGCTATTGCAAATATTGATCCGAATATAATAGCACAAAGTGCAATGGTAATGATTACATAGTTAAATGGTGACTTAAATAGAAAAGAGTTTTGATGAAAGACAGAGTAAAAAATTCTGATGAAGATATATATCATCACCTTAGTAACAGTGCCTGAAAAAAATATGCTAACGAAACTCGGTGCACAACTATATGCATTTATCAGCCATCTACTCAGTGGAAACAACGCCATCTTGATTGATAAACCAACAAAAATAAACAATGTTCCAAGTTGTATAATTTTGTTGTCGTACAATGGCGCTATTCTTTCCTCCATATCAGACATATTGAGTGTTCCAGTCATTGAGTATAGGAGCCCTATACCAAATAGATAAAACGTTGCCCCTATTGTTCCACTAATTAGGTATTCAAATGCTGCAACTGGAGCTTTTTTGTTCCTTCCCATTGAAACAAGTACATAAGAGGAAAGGGATGAAATCTCTAAGAAAACGTAAAGATTAAATATGTCGTTTGTGACTAAAATTCCGAGTAACCCACTGAGACACAATATAAATAACGAATAAAAACCGGTTATTTTATTTTCACTGATTTCTTTTTCATTAAGGTAGAAACTATAAACCACACTAATCAATGCTATGAAATTCACTAAAGTGAGAATTAAGGAGTTTAACACATCAATTCTGAGTTCTATTCCATATGGTGGAGCCCAGTCTCCTAGGTGGTAAGTGATTATTTCATCTTTATATGTTTTAACTAGTAAGATCGACGAAATTATTAAAGTTAATACCGTTGTGATGAAAGAGATAAACCAAGATACTTTATGCTTTTTAGTAAGAAAACAAAGCATTGATGCAATTATTGGTATTAGAACCTGTAAAATTGGTAGCTGCATTAAATTGTTGTTAATATATTGCTAAAGTATTAGTATATAGAGTACTTTTTGTTTGAATATTCTTATGTTATCTAAAATTTGTAATTTATCTAGTATTGTTTGCAATATGATAAAGCGCATATTGCAGAAAGAAGGTAAACTCATAGGAAAAGATGAAAATGGAAATTCTTACTATGAATCAAGCAAAGGAAAAAGGTGGGTTATGTATAGCAGAATTTTTGAACCTACAACAGTGCCTCCAGAGTGGCATATATGGCTTCACTATACCGATAATTCAGTTCCTGTTAAAAAGAAAAAGAGAAACGTAAAACACATCCCTAATTTAACAGGAACAAAAGATGCGTACTACCCAAATCGAAAAGTAAATAACTATTATAAAAGTTGGGATCCTAATAACTAAAGATGCGAAGATCTAACATACTTGAAATAACCGCTGGATTGTTTGTATTAATTTTTACTGTTTTTTTAATCTGCTTTTCTGTTGATAAGCTATCTTACATAAAGAAAAGCTATAAAGATTGTTATAAAATATATGGTCTCTTTTCTAATGCTAACGGTATAGAAGTTGGCGATAGTGTGAAAATTTCTGGTGTGGATATTGGACGCATAACCGGCATATCACTTGATAAAATCACTTATGTAGCACGGGTTGATATGTGTATAAGCAGAGATATAAAACTATCGATTGATAGCTCTGCAGCTATAACTAGCAGCGGTGTTGTTGGTAGCAAGTTTGTCAATATCTCGCCTGGATCAGATATCAAACTAATTTTGAATGGTGGCAAATTGGAACACACCCAATCTGAAGCAAGTATGGGCGGCATAATAGACAAAATTCTTGGTATGTTTACGAAGTAAATATGAGCAGGTTTTATTGTTAGCTAATGGGTTTTCAGCCTTTCAATGGATAATGTCCTTCCATATTTATTCTTATTTTATTATAAGCTTTTAAACTATATCAATTATACCAGATCTCGATGTTAAAATCATTAGAATATCTATTAGGACTTCCTTGTTCTTCGATATACTTCTGTACATCCGTAGAATTCACATTACCAACTGT
>JARBCG010000110.1 GCA_028803175.1 Wolbachia sp. | reverse complement strand
TACTTTAAATTAAACGTACTGTGAGAGCTATGTTTGTAATCCATACTAAACCATACTAAAGTAGTCCAACACTAAAGTATATTATACAAAGTGTCAGCCTTAAGACGAGGGTGTTAACCCACCCACCTCACTACATAAATAATAGAGTGACTCTTGCGGGAATCGAACCCGCGTTTTCACCGTGAAAGGGTGATGTCCTAACCGCTAGACGAAAGAGTCAATTGAATAAATAAATCTATATTGACCATAAGTATAAAGTCAATCCAATTATTTTACAATAGAAAAGGTTTTTATAAAATTCTAATTTGTAACTTTATGTAGTTTTCATAACCACTTCACAAGTGGTGGCATTGACATCATAATTGCATCTGGATTTCCGTCAGTCATTAAACCAAATCTTGTGCCTCGGTCATATAGCAGATTGAATTCTACATACCTGCCACGCTTTATTAGCTGGTATTCACGCTGTTCATCTGTCCAAAGTTTGTGCATGTGTTGATCTATGATATGCAAGTAAATTTTTAAAAAGGTTCTACCAACTGCTTTTGTAAATTCGAAATCATTTTTCCAGTTACCTGAATTAAGATTATCATAAAAAATTCCCCCAATACCGCGAGGTTCTCTTCTGTGTTGCAAGAAAAAGTAATCATCACATTGTTGTTTGAATTTTGAGTAATGCTCAGTATCAAATTTATCACATATATCTTTTATTGAATTATGGATATATTTGTAATCCTCTTCATCATGATATATTGGAGTAAAGTCCATTCCTCCACCAAACCATTGTTTTGAGGTGTATATTAGTCTCGTATTCATATGTGCTGCAGGAATAAGAGGTGATTGCATATGAGATACTAAAGATATACCACTTGCCCAAAATTCTCCGTTATTTTCATTTGCACCAGGGATTTCATTCATGACTGAGCCTGCGAATTTTCCGTGTACTTGTGAAACATTTACTCCTACTTTTTCAAAAATATTACCATAAATAATTGTAGATTCACCGCCACCACCACCTGGACGATCCCATTTTCTTTTTTTGACTTCTGGTTTTACAGATAATTTGGTTTCAATTGATAAAAAAGATTCTATGATTTTATCTCTTAGTGTGCAGAACCATTCAAAAGCTTGTGTTTTTTGTTTTTCCATAATTTTTACTAACTAGATGTTTATTTTTATTAATATTGTTTGTACACACCACCTGTTATTCAAAGTAGGTTTAATTATAGCATCTTATCAATGATATTAATAAATCTATAATAACTACATAAATATAATAAAGTATTTTTTATATGTACAATGAGTAAAAGATATATAGACAGTAAAAATGAGAATAGGGTAGACTTTATATTAAAAAATTATGGGATGTCCATTGTGATAATGGCTACCATTATGTTCTTACCTTCAATAGTAATATCAATGCTCTATTTTTTTGATATATACGACTCACACACTAATATAGAGATTAATCTACTGGTTAGTACTCTAATGACTCTATTTATAATATATAATGTCAAACGCTACAGGTATGTACTTAACGCTATAGAATTTCAAAATGCAATATTTGCAAATGCATTAAATCACAGTACAAAGTTTTACCTTATTTTACATAAGAACGAAGATATTATTTATGCTGATGCAAGGTTCTATGAAAGATTTAAAGATCATATAGATGATGATGTTAAATTAAGTATGATTCTTGAAGTGGGAAATGTTTCAGAAAAGGACAAAAAAGCATTTTATCATACCCTCAAAAACAATTCTTCTGTAAAGACATATATTTCCTTAAGTAAAAAGAATAGATTATCTAATTTTCTTCTACTTTTTGAACCAATAGCTGATAATCCACAGACTGTTATAAATGGTGGTAAAATTTTAAATCTATCGTTGGCACACATAGCAAGACCGCATGGGTATTTTGTTTTAAAAGCGACAAAAATAAATAAGGAACACGTATATGAAGAACTTATAGAGAAACATAACATAGGAACTTATATTACGAATACTAAATGGATAATTTTATCTGCAAACAAAAGCTTTTTGGAAATATTTGAGCTAAAAAAACTTGAAAAAGGTAGTGAAATCAATGATTTTATATCGCAGTCTAAATATAATAATACAGCAACGAGCAATGAAATTTTATTTTTTACTGTAAATGGTGCTACGTTCAAAGCGTATATGAGCACTGCTGTATTTTGTGATAAATATAATCACAGCTATATACATGGATTAATTACACCAGCTGAGTCAAATATTGTTGACTATCAGTTACATCCTTGTTTTGCAAATTCATCAGTTGCTATTGCACAATGTGATATGAACGGTAATTTTATAAAGAAGAGTGCAGCCTTAATAAGGTTAGCAGGGCCAGATAAAAACTCAATCTTTACTTTAATATCAGAAAGCTATCATAGAAAAATACGTGAATATTTTTCAAGTAACAGAATAAATAACGCATCTTTTGATGCTCAGCTTGATAATGATTATAGCATTAAAATATACTTCGATAAACTTCTTCACAATAGAATTATATTCATACTTTGCTATTTTATTGACAACACTGAACATAAGAATCTGGAGATGAAACTTGAACATTATCAAAAGATGCAAGCTATAGATCTATTGGCAGGGGGAATAGCACACGACTTCAATAATCTACTAACTGGGATAATAGGGTTTAGTGACTTACTTTTACTTCAACATCCAACTAGTGACCCTTCTTTTGGGAATATAATACAAATACAACAAAATGCAAAGCGCGGATCAAATTTGTTCATGCAATTACTTGCTTTTTCAAGGAAACAAACCTTGCAGCTAAGAATCATTGATGTAAACAGTATAATAGCTGATCTTTGTGAAATGATCAAAAGATTGATAGATAAAATATAAAATTTAATGCCTGTTATGATAGAGACTTATGTGCTGTAAGAGCTGATCAAGGACAATTAGAGCAAGTCATAATTAACTTAGTGGTTAATGCTAGTGCTGATATGGAAAATGGAGGAAAATTAACCATACAAACCTTTAATCAAAAGATTGATTCGCTAAATTCTACATTTCAAGATATGTTTTCTCCAGATAAGGAAGCAATTGAACATGGAAATTATGTTGTAATTGAAGTAATTGATACCTGGTGTGGTATAGAATGTGGTATAATTGAAAAAATATTTGATCCATTTTTTTCCACTAAAGATGTTACTTCCGGCACGGGGCTTGGATTCTCTACTGTATATGGAATTGTTAAACAAACCGAAGGATATATTTATGTTACCAGTAAAATAAATCATAGTAATAAATTTAGTATATTTTTGCCTGCAGTTTATGTATCAGACGAAAATGACAAAGAGAAAGAAAGTGCAGGAGTAGAAAATTTTTCAGCAAACGAAGTTGAGGATAATAGTCTTCTTTCGAAGATTACTTCTGGAGAACAAGAGCTAGAAGCATACGGAGCAGATCAGAGTTCAGTAAACATGCATGATACCAGAGCGACGAAGCGATTGTTTGCAGAAATTGAGTCTAAGAAAAAGTCTAACGGCATAATTTTGTTAATTGAAGATGAAGATTCAGTAAGGGAATTTACTACTAAAGCGTTAAAAAGAAAAGGGTTTAACGTAATAGAAGCAGGTATGGGTAGTCAGGCGCTAGAAATAATCAGTGAAAAAAGTCAACATATAGATCTTATCATTACTGATGTAGTGATGCCAGAAGTTAGTGGCCCTCAAATAGTAAGAGAAGCGTTGATTCACAGACCGGATATTAATGTTATTTTTATTTCTGGTTATGCAGAAGACACTTTTTTAAAGAATGATGATATCAATATAGGAGATTTTCACTTTCTACTAAAACCTTTCACCTTAGATGAGTTAGGAAACAAAGTTCAAAGCGTATTACATGCAGCAAAAAAGCAGCCGAAACATAAATCATAAATTTTGAAAGATAAAACTTAATTTTACAGAAGAGTTAATATAGTAATACCAACTCCAATTACTAACCAACCAAATAAGGTACATTGCAAACTTACTTAGAGATTTTATCCATAAACTAAAAAAGGTATAAAACATGAAATTTGAATATGAGGTTATGGATGAGAAAGAAGTATCCAACGGACCTAGGCGAAAGGAAATGGTTGTGAATAGAGAAACATTTTTTAACGCCAACTATGGATTAGAAGAAAACAAAAAAGCCATGGAAATAGGGTAAACTCCAATATTGTAAAAAAAACTAATGAGGTACCAC
>JARBCG010000109.1 GCA_028803175.1 Wolbachia sp. | reverse complement strand
TCTTTGCTGTTAGGCAGTAATTTGTCTGCACATTTTTCATCTACTATTTTGCAAAAATCATCTACAAAGCAAAATAATTCTATGCTATCCTTTTCCTCTTGGGTACCTCCTTAGTTTTTTTTACAATATTGTAGTTTACCATATTTCCCTGGCTTTTTTGCTTTCTTCTAATCCATAGTTGGTGTTTTTAGTATACTAAAAAACTTTATTGCTCATAGTGCTCTGGCTATACTTAACCATACTTCTAATTCTTCATTGTTTAATTTATTTGTCTATATAAGAGAATTTCTATTAATTAATACAAGTAATAGTATACTTTAAAAACACTTAATAAAATATTAATACCTAAATTATAATATATATTAATAAATATTGCATCAAAAGACTTGTATTTCTTATTAGTTTAATGTATCCAAAATTATATAAGTGTAAGGTGTTTATGACACATTTTATTACAGATAAATGCATAAAATGTAAATATACAGATTGCGTGGAAGTATGTCCTGTTGACTGCTTTTATGAAGGAAAAAATATGCTTGTAATTAATCCAGACGAATGTATTGACTGTGGAGTATGTATACCTGAATGTCCAATAGATGCAATTGTAACTGATGACTCTATAAAAGACATTTTAGAATTAGATGAAAAGCTACTTAATAGCGAGCAAAAGACTTTTAAGCTATTTTATAATATAAACACAGAATATTCAGCAAAGTGGCCAAATATTACAGCCAAAAAGCAGCATTTAGATACAGCAGAAGGGTATAAAGAAAAAAAAGATAAAGCAGCGTACTTTGATGAAAATCTAGAGTAATGTTATTAAAAAAGATGAACATGTAAAAACTTACAGATACATCTTTGATACACGTGTATTATCCACTTTGAGGTAGGAGTGTTTTTGGTTGTATTAAATTTGGATTTGTACATCCTGAGATGGTAATATTTCTTTTACAATACTAATTATGTCTTCACCTATTGACTCATTTTCAGAAAAAAAAGCTTAGAAGATTGGAGAGTATTACTCTCTGATCTTTTTATGGTTGATCTTGTTTTGCTTGATCATATACTTCAATGAATTTGTGAAGTTGAGAGAAAAAACCTCGTTCTTCAGAAGAATATGGACTATTTTGAGATTGTTGGTCTGATTTATTAAGCTTATCCAATAGCTTTGTAGGTATTAGAACAGCTTGATTAAGATTAATTTTATGCAAATGTCTTTCTTTAATTATTTCCAATAACTCACAAGAAGCTTACGGATAACGCTCATGAGAATCAATAAGCTTCACAACTAACTCTGCAAAATTTTCCTTTAGTTGTTTTTGCTCTAACAAAAATTTGAAGACTTCTTTATAACGCCAACTGTGGATTAGAAGAAAGCAAAAAGCCAGGGAAATAAGGTAAACTCCAATATTGTAAAAAAACTAAGGAGGTACATAAGAGGGAAAGAATAGCATAGAATTATTTTGCTTTGTAGATGATTTTTGCAAAATAGTAGACGAAAAATGTGCAGACAAATTACTACCTAACAGCAAAAAACCTAACAGAATAACGGAAATTACTCATTCTGAAGCCATTAATACTTAAAGGTCAAACAACAGTGCATAGCAAAGAAATTATCAGGGAAGTATGTACTGCAAACTACGTAGATATAATAAGAGGTAATATTACTCCTGACCATATGCTAATCTCTATGTATCCCAGCATGGTGCTATCTAAGTTGGTACAGTACATTAAACGCCAACTATAGATTAACCAACAAAGCAGACAGAGGAGATTCTGGGCTTTTTACTCTTTAAACAATATGAAACGATGGTAGATTGTGTACTAATAAATTAATTCTTGATATCCTTTTTGGGTGGTAAACTGTGATCAAAGTTGCATAGATGTATGAAATTCTGGTCATTTTTGCTTTCTCACAGAACCAATGTAATAGTAGCTACC
>JARBCG010000108.1 GCA_028803175.1 Wolbachia sp. | reverse complement strand
TCGAAGAACAAGGAAGTCCTCATAGCTATTCTAATGATTTTAACATCGAGTTTTTAAACTCATAATCTGCTTTACATGCGTTTTTTTAACCACCAGCTTCAGCTGGTTTTAGTTAATCTTTTTTGTCTCTTGTTCAATATTGCTATTAACACTATATGTTTTCCAAGCTGTACATACTAGACCAACTGTAAAAACAGCTATAGCAACATAAAGTACCATTGGCAATAAGCAAAAGCTGCAACTCCTTCTGTTACTGCAGTAGTAACGCCAAGGCCAATAAATAAAGGTTTATTTTGTCTTCTTTATATTCTTTAAAACAAGATTTACATAAAAATAGCTCGTATTGATCAGCCTTATCTATAGGTATTTTCCCTTCTATATTCTTTGAAAGATCTAATAGTATGTCCTTGCATGCTAAGTTTTCACCTAGTATGCTTGTTATACTTAAGCAATTGTCTGCTTTTGTTACAGGATACATTAAATTATCAGCATTAACGCCACACTGTTTTTTTTACTTTTTTCATAGCTGGCCACTTCTGCGACCAAATTATCACTATTACCAACCTTCTTTTCAATTAAGTTCTTTGTTCTTTCATGTTCCAATAACCTTTTAGCCATAAAAATATCTTTCTCTTTTAGTGTTTTTTCTATTAATGGCTCAATAAATTCGCCTTTATACCGCCATTCAGAAATAGGATTATTACAAAATAATCAATCAAATATGTCTTTGCCATTTCCATCTTTAGTATCAATCACCTCTCTTTCTCCCATAAGGATAAGCGATGCAGCTAAATTAGTTTTTCCTTCTATAATAGCTTGCTGCAACAATGTTTTTGATTCAACATCATTACTTCGTGTATCAATATTATGTTTTTTCATTAATAGATTTTAGTACTAATACTTTTTTTGGATCATTACTTGTTATTCCTGCAATTTTAGAAACAAGCAACGCAGCAACATTTAGATCGCTTTTATCATCTTGTATGACTAATTCTAAAGCAGTTAGCCAGGCCTTGTTTATTAAATAGGAACCTATCCCTTTTTTTAATAAAACATCCAATACTTCTGGCTTGTAACTTGTAATGATAGCTAAGTGTAGAAGCGTATTTTCTTCTTGATCTCATAAATTTACAGCATTTTTATTACGTGACAGAATATCATGCATGAAAAATGCATTATTATTTTTTACTGTCTTAGATAATAAATCGTTAGTATTAATTTCATCATGGTATCTTAGAAAGAAACGTATCCTTTCAACGTAATATAAAGGACTTGCAAAAATCTCTTCTAAAGTTTTATCAGCTACTTTTTTTGCTCCAAATCTAAGCAGCAATTCCGCTGCATCCCAGCACCTACGTTCTATCATCTCACTCAACAGAGTTGTTTTTCTTTACTAGTACTATGAAATTTACCTTCACAATTGACATCTACTCATTGTGTAACCAGACATTTCATTACCTTTATAGATCCATCTTTTTCTTCAGGAGTTTGTTGATTTGTAATAATACTCCCAAAATCCTTAAATAATTTTTCTTCTTCTTGTTCTTCTTGCATAACTATCTCTTGTTATTAATATATCAAATACATTTAATAATAAGCTAATCACTGATATTTATCAATAGAAAGTGTTCAGCTTTATATCACTTTACTAATATATATAGAAACATCCTCGTAATTACTAAAGTAATAGTCGTTTATTCCAGCACCTTCATTAATTGCAATGTGTAATGAAAGAGTTTGCTCTTTTATATAGTCATTCCACTCATTCGTTGCTTCCTTAATCTTTTTATCTCCTGTCTTAACTATAACTTTAATCCGATCAGATATGTGAAAATCTGCTTTTTTTCTTGTCTCCTGAATGAGCCTTACCACATCTCTTGCAAGTCCTTCTAGAATCAACTCATCATTCAAAGTAGTAGTGAGTATCACAATTCCTTTATTGTGGTCAAATACGGAAGAAAATTCACTATTTGCTTTTAATAGCAGCTCATACTCACCTTTTTCTATAATGTAATGCTCTGTTTCATCTCCCAAGAGTACCAAACCTTCTGTCATCCCAGTGCATGATACTGGAATCCATACGTCTTTTTTCTGGATTCCAGTATCATGCACTGGGATGATATGATGAGAGGGCTCTGGAGTGACGTTGGAGCGAGTTTCTTCAATTTGCTGCCACTTTCCATGTTTAACAAGTTGGATTAGATTTTTAATCTTATCAGGGATTCTTTTTCCAAGTTGTGGAAAATTTAGTTTCAGCTCTAATGATGCAATTTCTTCAAGTTTATCCACTAATTCTAATTTTTTTACATTTACTTCACTTTTTATTATTTCTTGGTATTCTTCCGTAAGGAAATCACATGAAGATTTATGATAAATTTTCATACTGCCAAGTGGCTGCCTGATACGTATGTTGTAAGCGTTTCTAATAGATAGTGCAGCATTACATATTTTTCTTACCAGATCCATTTTAGTTATGAACTCACTACCAAATTCTTCTAATTGTGGAAAATCAGCCAAATGAACTGATGATTCCTTATATTTAAGCCCTTGCCATATAGTTTCAGTTATAATTGGTAATAAGGGGGTTGCAGCCCTTAATATGTAATAAAAAACTGTATATAAAACATTATAAGCATCAACTTTACCTTTGTCCAAATCGCTTTTCCAAAAACGCTCACGACTGCGGCGAATATACCAATTATTTAGAACCTCAAAAAAGTCTACTAAGATTTTACAAGCTTCCTGGGAATTGTAGTTATCCATAGAAGTCTTGATTTTTTGAACAGCTTCAAAACACTTTGAGATCATATAGCGATCAATAGTGCTTTTATAGTCTTCACAAATCTCAGCTTTGATTCCATCTGCATTTACATACATAGTAAAGAAGTGATAGCTATTCCAGATAGGTCTTATCACGTTTCTTAATACATCACGTATTGAATTTCCTTCTTTATCAAGCAGCAAGTTGCCACCACAAACGATAGAACCAGAAAGCATAAGAAAACGCAGTGCATCAGAACCATATTGGTCAAAAACTTCCATTGGATCTGCATAGTTGTTCAAACGTTTGGATAGCTTCTGCCCTTTTATATCCAAAACCACACCATGGCATATACAATTTTTAAATGGTTCACGATCAAAAAGAGCAGTAGATAATACAAATAGAGTATAAAACCAACCCCGAGTTTGTGCTATATACTCAGTGATAAAATCTGCAGGAAAATTATTTTCAAACCATTCTTTATTTTCAAACGGATAGTGGACTTGTGCAAATGGCATAGAACCAGATTCAAACCAGCAGTCGAATACATCTGGAACACGACACATAGTTGATTTTCCAGTTGGATCATCAGGATTTGGTCTTGTTAAAGTGTCGATGAACGGCCTATGTAAATCCTCTATTTTAACATTGAAATCTTTCTCTAGTTCTTCCATCGAACCATATACATCTACCCTTGGATATCGAGCATCATCTGATTTCCATACAGGAATAGGCGTACCCCAGAAACGATTGCGCGAAATTGACCAATCATGCGCACCTTCAAGCCATTTTCCAAACTGACCATCTCTAATATGACTTGGAATCCAATTAACTTTTTTGTTGAGCTCCGTCATCCTATACTTGAATTTTGTCGCAGCAACATACCAAGAAGACATAGTGCGATAAATCAAAGGAGTATCAGTTCGCCAGCAGTGCGGATAATTATGAGTACATTGCTCAGTTTTAAACCAATTTCCTTGTTCTTTTAGCTTTTTTATTACTATATCATTTGTATCAAAAACATGCATCCCGGCTAAATCTGAAACTTCAGCAGTAAATTTACCACCGTTGTCAATTGGACAAATAGCTGGAATATTTTCTCTCTGACAGAGAGACAAATCGTCTTCACCAAATCCAGGAGCAGTGTGTACAACTCCAGTTCCATCTTCTTCTGTTACATAATCAGCAATGAAAACACGAAATGCATTTTTTGTGTTTTTAAAGTAGTCAAACAGTGGTTTATAGCGTAACCCGATAAGATCATTCGCTGTGAGTTCAACATTGCATTCTGTATATTTAATATTGTTTTGCATACAATGTTGAACAAATTTCTCTAAGTAGCTTGCAGCAAAGACGTAAATTTCATTACCTTCTGTCATTTCAGCGTCACGTGCTGCTAAAGAGTTAACTGATACCGCGCAATATTTAATGTCCTTTCCCATTGCCAATGCTAAGTTACTAGGCAGCGTCCATGGAGTTGTAGTCCAAGCAAGCAATTTACATTTTTGTTCATTATCTTTGAATTGATTTGGTTTTTCTAAGAGCTCAAATGCAACCGTTACGGCCTTGCTAATTTTTTCTCTGTAAGCATTATCTAATCTTGTTTCAAAGTTAGACAATGGAGTTTCACATGCCCAGCTATAAGGAACAACACGCACTGATTCATACACAAAACCTTTATCGTATAGCTGTTTAAATGCCCACATGACTGATTCCATAAATGACTTATCCATAGTCTTATAGTCATTATGAAAATCTACCCACCTTGCCTGTCTATTTACATATTTCTCCCATTCTGAAGCAAATTTCATTACGGAAGTGCGGCAATGGCTATTGAACTTATCGATGCCAAATTTTTCTATCTCATTTCTGCCAGATATTCCAAGCTCTTTTTCCGCTCCCATTTCAGCAGGCAGTCCATGGCAATCCCAACCAAATCTGCGTTCAACTCTTTTTTGGAGCATAGTTTGATATCTTGCAAATGCATCTTTTATGAAGCCAGTAAGTAAATGTCCATAATGCGGAAGTCCATTTGCAAAAGGAGGTCCGTCATAAAACACGAAACAATTATCCTTAGAGCGCCCTTCCACTGACTGTTCAAAAATTTTGTTTTCCTTCCAAGACTTTATTGTTTCTTTCTCAAATGAGGCAAAGTCAGGACTACTTATTGTATCTGGATAGTGTTTTAGCTTCATACTCACTTTAACTAGCAAAACTAAAGAATATATAGCTTTCCAGAAAATTACAAATCTAAAACGCCAACTATGGATTAGAAGAAAACAAAAAAGCCCGGGAAATATGGTAAACTCCAATATTGTAAAAAAAACTGATGAAAAATGTGCAGGAAAATTACTACCTAACAGCAAAAAACCTACCAGAATAACGGAAATTACTCATTCTGAAGCCATTACTATAAT
>JARBCG010000022.1 GCA_028803175.1 Wolbachia sp. | reverse complement strand
CTTCATCTTCAAACTCATCATCAACGTCCTCGTCTTCATCTTCAAACTCATCATCAACGTCCTCGTCTTCATCTTCAAACTCATCATAAACATTCTCATCTTCTTCATCATCAATATCTTGTCCTTCTGGTTCATTGTATACAGGATCCTTAGTCTCAACAGGATAATCATTAGTATTAGAGTCTTCTATAGCATTATTATTTTCATTATCAACCTTATCTGCGCTAGCGGTAGTAGCAGCAATTTTATTTGGATCGTAAGGCTCCTGCATGGGTACAAAAGTTTCCTTAAGTAGCCTTTTAGTAAAGGTACTATCACTATAGTATAAAATCTTCTTTGATTTTATTGGATAAGTTGACTCTATTAAAATTATCTGATCATCACGCGGTAACATAATAATCTCCTGAGGTAACAAGAGTGCTCTTTGTATTTCAGATATATGTAGCGATCTTGAAGCTGGATTCAAATCTAAAAACTTAGGTTTATTTAATGATTCTTGCTGAACGGTTTTATTTCCTATGAGTTGCGATATTAAATTAGCTGTTTCAATGTTATTAGCTGCAAAAGTTATTCTATATGTTGAGTTTGACAAAAAAGAGTTCATTCCTGCTTCTTCATATATTCCTTTAAGCTGTTCAGTATCTTGAACAATCAAGAACAATCTTACTCTGTAACCACGAAAATACGCTATACCTGTTTGGAATTGCTCCATTTTTCCGAGTGTAGGGAACTCATCCATTAAGAATAATACACCATAAGGCTCATCATCCGATGGCAATTTTCTACATAAAAACTCAGTTGCTTGCTGATAAAAAACCTGCATTAAAGGTCTTAATCTTGTTAAGTTATCAGGAGTTAACCCAACATAGACTGTAACTTTTTTTTTCTTAAAACCTAGAATATTAAAGTCACTTGTTGCAGTTGCAGTGTCAATCAATGGATTTGCCCACAATTCAAGTGATGAGTTCATAGTTGATACAACACCTGACCTTTCTTTATCAGCTTTTTGTAAAAAAGCTGCAATGTTCATGTATGCCACAGGGTGTATTATTTTACCCATTGTATCCAAAACAACGGCAAGATTGTAGACTACATCATCGCTACGCATTGTACGTACTACTTCTCCGAAGGATTTAATTTTCTCTGGTGCGGCAAGTAGATATAATACCACTCCAACAAATAAGCTTCTCGCTTCATTTTGCCAGAAGTCTTGCTCAGGCATAATTAAGTTAGCTATTTTTTGTACGTCATCAACCATCTGCCCAGGTTTGCTGCTAATCCAGTCTAACGGATTATAACAGTGGCTTATTCCATCCGGCTGTGCTGGATTCCATACATATACTTCTTGCTTTTGTTGTTTTCGCCAACCACTTGTGATCTCATAATTTTCTAATTTTATGTCATGTACAATGACTGAATCAGACCAGAATAGCAAATTAGGAATTACAAAACCAACACCTTTACCAGAACCTGTAGGTGCAAATAACAACGCATGTTGAAATCCATCAGCAATAAAGTAACCTCTTTTATCTTTACCAAGTAGCAACCCAGTCTTACTTCTTAGTCCAGCTTTTCGTATATCTTTCTCCGATGCCCACTGTGAATCTCCATGAAGTGATTCTTTTTTCTTAAATGGCCTCCATTCAATTATCCTATCTTTTAAATTCCATAATATAATCGCTAAAATAGAAATAGGTAATGCAGCAGAAATAGCTAACTTCATTTTTACATCAAGTCGATAAAGTTCTGGGTGATTCCAACAATTCTGTATATGATCAAAGATTGTCGGCCATAGAGCTTGAGGAAAAGGTGTCAAACTAGGATTGATTGTTTTAAAGTCCACGGCATAAGGACCACCAACAAATAAATAAAATAATATGCCTGACAGATAAAAACAAAATTCCAGTACGCTAAAAGATACAACACCTGATATAATAATATTGCGTAAATGATTTTGACTATGACCCATATACTACTTTTTTTTACTACTTATAAATTTAAGCATTTTTATTGGAAGATCTAGTAAATAATATCTCAGAAATATTTCTTTTTCCTTCATTTGTTCTTTTCAACTGAATAACAATATCAATTACATTTCTAATATATGGCATAATTTGATCTGGAGGAATACCAAGGTTGGCTTGCATAACCATCAATTTTATTTGCTCAAGGGCCATTGCTGGGCTATCTGCGTGAAGGGTTGATATTGAACCAGGGTGACCAGTATTTATCGCTCTAAGAAAGCTAAATGCCTCTGCTCCTCGTAACTCACCAACTATTATTCTGTCTGGCCTTAAACGTAAACATGCCTCTATCAAATCTTGAGTAGTTACTTCGGCTCTTCCTTGTCTTCCCTTAGAAGCAATTAAGTGGGCTTTATTTGGATGATTATTTAAAATAATTTCTCTTGCGTCTTCGACAGTAATAATTCTTTCTTGTACTGGAATAGCACGTAAAGTAGCGTTAGTAAAAGTTGTTTTACCAGTTGATGTTCCACCACTAATTATAATGTTTTTCTTATTTGTGACAGCATACTCTAAAAATTCTTTTATCTGTTTTTGTTTTAACAGTGAATCTAGCTGACGATCTACATGATTATCTACAGTATCTATAATGGTATTAGCAAATGCTCCCATTTTTTTATAGTCATCTAAAGCTAATTGCATGCCAGAAGGCTTACGAATTGACATAACCACTTTGTCAGATTCACACGCTGGTGGAAATACTATCTGTATACGATAACCATTTGGTAGGGTTGCTGAAAGTAAAGGGGCTTCTTCGCTTAGCTTCTGCTCTGTTGCTTGAGCAATCAACCTACTAAGAGATTTTAAATGATTAAGGTCAAATGCTTCCAAGTATTCGCATCTCATTTCCCCGCAATTTTCAATCCATACCTCATTTGGCCTATTTATTGATATTTCATTTACGCCTTCTTCTTGAAATATTTTTTGTAATGGCTCTAAATATGTATCAAGTGCAGCATAGTTCATTTTATCGATATAATATTGCTTGTGGAGGGAATACTATATCTTGATTAACAAACACTTTTAATGCAGTGCCTTGATTAACATAAATAGTTGGTTTTTTATCTGTATGCCTATCAATTATATCCCTCATATCTTTAGAAAAATCACCAATTGACTTTTCAATTTCACTCTCATAAACAGACTTATTTTTTTTCTGAATTTGTTTTAATAACGTCTTTACATCTTCTAAAGTTATACTACTAGTATCAACTCCAACTCCAAGCGCTTCTATTTCGTCTATAAATGTTTTAAGTAATTCCTGCTCACTAGAAGCGTCTTGAATTTTTCCAATAGCTCTGAGACCTAGTCTAAGTTTATCTTTTGATATATCTTTTGTATCTATAAGAGGAGAGATATCTATTTCAACTGCAGTGATAGATTTTACTGCATCCATAATAGTTAGCGAATCAACGAGATTAGAAGCTTTTTGTCCTACAATAGCTGCACCAATTGAAACGCCAGCAAGTGCCACTGAAGAAAACAACGCACTTACTACTTTATTGTCAACCATGCCTGCTATTCCTGCTCTGCCAAGCTCATCGATGCCAGATGATGCGATAGGAACATCTATTCCATGCGGCAGAATCACTCTATTCCAATTTATGTTTACACGAGCTTTCGCGACATTGGAGTCAAGCGTGTAGCCACCTATTAACCTTGAGCCTTTAGGTATTAAAACCGTATCACCAGCCTCTGCATAAACATCTCTGCTAACTACAGCACGCAGCACTCCCTGTAGGTCAGAACTTATAGCAGTCTCGAGTACAGCATCAATAATTTTACCTTGTGTAATCATAAGGTCAAGTCTTCCTACTTTAGTGGCTTTGCTTGATTGTGCTGAAGTGTTAGATAAAATCATATCAGCTGCTTTATTTTCTGAATCTGTACTACCTGAAATCGCCAACATTTGTGTACCACGCCTATCTTTAGGATAACCACTACTGCCTATTGTAGGGAATGACGTGGGAAAATTAGTCGAAAAATTATTAGAGGTAATATTTTGATTTGGTAAAATAGGCATAGCCGATATTTCTTTTGGTTTTCCTTCTTTTTTGACTTCTTCTTTTTTCACCTCTTCTTTTTTAATTTGTTTTACCTCCGGTATAACTTGTGGCATAGTAATTGAAGGTAGAGGTGGTAAGGGATTATTGATAACTCTTTCAGGCATTACTGGTATATTATCGGGAACTTGCTCTAACTTCTCTTTTAATTCATACATATTTTGCTTTACCTCTGCTTTATTAGTAGCTTCTGAATCTTCTTTATCAGAAGAACTGAAATAGAAGTAATATATTACACCAACCAACAGCATTATAACAACAACTACTAAAGCTCTATGACCTTGATTAGAGCCAACAGTTACTACTTTGCTCTCTATTTCTGACTCAGTTGTTAAATTATTACGCCCTTCAAAGTTATCTCTATTCATATCGTGTATACCGTTACATTGAACTATTTATAATTTCAACTTCATCACCTTTATAACGTACAAATAACTTATTGTGTACTCCTTTTATCATAACATAACCATCAAACAATAGTCTTTTGCAAGGTAATCTAGTTTTATCCTCTTTTTCTATAAGAATTTGAGGTATTTTATTATTATCTTTAAACTTCAAATAAGTTAAATAACCATCATCAAATAATTCTATTGGTATGATATCTTCATCACTACCTTTATCAATATATGTATAATTGTACTTTGTATCATTTTCCCGTATCACTCTTTCCGGCTCTTCTTCAATATATGGCATTTGAATAGGTAAAGATATTTGATCTAGATCACGGCCATCAATGTCAAATTCATCTTCTGTTTTAGGATAATAAAAACGTACTATATAAGATATATCTTTGTCAGCGGAATAATCATGATTTACCTTCTCAGTGTCAGTATCTGATAACTTTTGTTGTTTATCATAATTAGGTCTTGAAATTAAATCAAAAATGTAATCCCTTTTTTTTGTTGTTGTAATAATCATATTAGTACGACTGCTAACTTCAAATGGCATGATGTATAACTTGTTATCATAAGGATTAACTTTCCAACTTGATACATCACCCACTGCAATATTTTTGATTTTTTCTCCTTCTGCAAACTCGATGTAAGAGTAGTAGCCTTGACTAAAGACTACTGTGAACACTTCATTAGGGTTATATACAAAAGTTTTTATTCTACTATCTACGGAAATAGGGTTGCTACAATTAATAGCTGCATTTAAACCACTGTTTATTAGTAAAACTAAAACAAATAATACTCTACACATACTCATCATCAACCCTATAAGAAATAACTTGGAACCCCAATGGATTAATATATCTCTGTTGATCATCCATTTCAAGTGATGCATACCGATATGACATAATAACTATTTTATTTTTTTTGGTGGAACTGCCATCTTTGCGTGTAGATTCTATAATGAATCTTATTTGAAGGGAATCATTACCCAACTTCTGAATTGAGCGAATTTTTAATTCACTTTTGGCGAAATTTGAATATAGATTAAAAAGGTCATCTAAGTTCTGTGATCTTATATAGTTTCTAAACTCATTGTATACATTGGACGAAGAAAACAATCTTACTTTTGTATAGTAATTATAATTATAATTGTGTGGATCGAAAAGTTCCCTTGCTTTTATATATTCTGTGATAAAATAATTATTTAGTGTTTCATTCGCAGAATATTGCTTTACCGTCACAGGGTCAACTAACTGTACTATTCCTGATTTTTTTTCAATTTCTATGACAAACGGTTCAACAGTACTGCTGGTGCTAATTTTAAATACAGCTAAAATACTTATAGAAATAGTTGCTAATAGCAATAATACAAGTACAAGTAAAACATTTCTCTGAGCAATAACTGTGCTATAACGGTTTGAATTCCAATTCACGTCCCTATCTAATAATTCAGTGTTTTTCTTTTTATTAAAAAACTTTAACATATTGATATTTTCGTAAACTTTTTAAACTATATTAACAAATACAGCAAGATAAAAAAGTAGTTACAATAACAAAATTAAAAAACCATTAACTCATTTTATTATGACCTAACTTATCAAATTTCGTCTTCATATATGAGTAATTATATTTATTACTCTCCACAATAAGTGGTACACATTTTGTAACTTCTATACCACAATTTTTCAACTCTGATAACT
>JARBCG010000107.1 GCA_028803175.1 Wolbachia sp. | reverse complement strand
CCATAACCACTGATCAGTTCCTTTTTTTGCTCTAAATCTATCAGTTTAAAATTATTTTTATTAAATAGAACAGTTGATGGATGAGGCTCAAAAGTTAAAACCGCAGAAGGCAATCCCATTTCTTGTGCTATTTTTTTTACAGTAGAAATCGCAAATTCATGTCCTAAGTGAATACCATCAAAGTTTCCAAAGGTTAACACTACATTATTTCCTACTTTTTGCTCATAATCATAAATATTCTTCATACAATTTGATGTTTTATACATATTTTTTATATATAATAACCTCAGTTTTAATTATCGTAGAGATAAATCATGAAAAACAGTAAACAAAAAGTTGTAATATATACAAAGCCGCGCTGTCCGTACTGCATAAAAGCAAAAGAGTTATTAGAAAAAAAAGGTGTAGAATATAAAGAAGTAGATGTGGATAGGGAGACACCTGAAGGTACAAAACCATTCGAAGAAATAAAATCTAAGTATGACGTGAAGACAGTACCACAAATTTTTATTATTGATGAAAGTGGTTATGTACATCACATTGCTGGAAATGATAAATTACAAGAACTTAATAATAAAGGAAAGTTAGATGACATGTTAAACAATAATTACAATAACACTGATGTTACAAATGATACAAATAGTGACATGGGATGTGTGGAATATGGAGAATGCACTATACCAAATAATTGTGATGATTTTATGTAATTCATTTTTGACTCTTATCCTTTTATTGTTTTGTAACCCATAAGCAAAAAATTAGTATGCTCAGCTTAAGTAAATTTTAATGGATTAAAAATACAATTAATTTAGAAGAGAACGAGACGATAAAAAGTATTTCAATTGTCATCAAGAACTTAATTAGCATTAGGTTAGTTGATAAACAAGATTTAGAAAATTTTATCAAGATTCTTACAGTTCTTGGTAAACACATAGAATCCAGAACATTTTTTGCAGAAAAAGTAAGAATAGAGTGCAAGCAACGTGATGAAGTTAAAATTGTTGAATTACCGAAAGATACAAACTTTACATATCACGACGTTGAAAATATATTACATCACTTAAGTAAGGACGGAATTAAAGTAAATAACAATATTATAGCACATACTCTTCTTACCACATATAATAATGCATTTGAGTATAGAGATATAGCATTTTCATCCTTTGCAGGCTCCCTGCAATTTAACATAAGAGTAAATAAAAATACTTTCATAATAACACCTATGAATGAGAAACATTTAGAATTGAATTCACAAAATAGTAAAATATTCATAGAGCTATTAAAGAGTAAAAAAATTATGTATGACTGTACGGTAACAGGAAATGCTATTGATGTCATAGTACCTTCTGAAATACAGGGAACCATCAAGTCTATTGTAAAATCATCAATAAAGTCATCACTATTTGCAAAAGAAGAAGAAAAAAAACTCAAAGAGGAATTGAGACAACTTGCCTTTAAAGATCAGGCATTTTCTGAATACCATACTACACAGGCTATTAATAGATATCCACTCAACCATCCTCTTGGATACATAGAAAGGTTACCAGAGATATAGAAGACATTTTATCTTCATAAAAAAGAAAAATAGTAAGTATACTGTAGAGCAATTAAAAAAGTTAAGCTAAGGAATTGCCACTGATACTCCAGGTCTTATCACTAAAAGTATAGGTAAACTTATTAAGTTTCACTAAAATATTGTGAGGATGGTTGTCAGCTGAATCTTTATCTGAAAATGAGGAGTATAGCCCTTCCCATAACAATTAAAATACCTTATCAGTTAGGTCTTATCCGTAAACTAAGAATATTCCCTCTTTAACATAACTCTACTCATAGATAGATATATGAAATTTTCAGTAGATGTGGTGAGTAAATCATATTCTTTTGACAATCTCCTATTTCTATTGATCCAAGCAAAAGTCCTTTCTACAACCCACCTTCTTGGCTAAACTTTAAAACCTTACTCTCTTCCTTGTAATAATTCTGGCGGTGTATCTTTATGCACCCAAAATCTGCTCGTAGGCTTTTAGTTCTTTTCCTTAACACCACATTTCAGCCAACATTTTCCTGATTTTTACTTTATTTTTCCTTCATCTTGCCTAACACTCTCTTTGCCACATCATGATCTTTATTTACATATACTTTAGTGTTGGACTACTTTAGTATGGTTTAGTATGGATTACAAACATAGCTCTCACAGTACGTTTAATTTAAAGTACCATT
>JARBCG010000106.1 GCA_028803175.1 Wolbachia sp. | reverse complement strand
GTTTCACTCGAAGCTAACGACCTAACCGCAAGGAGGGAGTTATTTAAAGTGGGATCGGTGACTGGGGTGAAGTCGTAACAAGGTAGCCGTAGGAGAACCTGCGGCTGGATTACCTCCTTAAGGCTTTGTGCACTGCATACTGTTTTTAATGATAGTGTTGTAGTGCACTGTACTGCTGTCTTTACTTCTACTTTATTTTAGTTTTTCGATGATGGGATTTTATGAATAATTGGCCTCTTTCTCCACATTTACAGATATATAAAGTACAAGTTACTAGTTTTTTCTCTGTTGTGCATAGATTGGCTGGTATGTTATTATTTTTTTTGTTAATAATATTTTCTTGGTATTTTACATTGTATGTTCATTTTCCTGAATTATTTATAGTAAGGTACCTAGGTGTATTATTATCTAGCTCAGTTGTTAAATTAGTCTATATTATATGCTTTATAGGTTTTGCGTATCATTTTTTAAACGGTGTTAGACATCTAGCGTGGGATATGGGAATGAATCTAGAGGTTAAAGGTGTTTCGATAAGTGCTATAATATTGACAATAACACTAATTCTTTCTTCTGTAGCTTTTTTATTTATGTTCATATGAAACAATCTGGAGCTTCGGTACATCATTGGTTAACTCAGCGTGTTTCTGCTGTGGTTTTGCTACTCTTATTCCCTTGGTTTATTTATTTATTCTCTTGCGCGTTTTATACCGATAGTCCCATATCTTTTAATGAAAAGTTATTCCAGGTTATTGACCATCCTCTGGAGCTTTTATTTTTTGTTATATTACTTTTTTTTATTTTTTGGCACGCAGTTTTAGGAATGCAGGTGGTGTGTGAAGATTATATACGTAATGTTCCTTTGAGGATTCTTACTATTACGTGTTTAAGATACTTGTCAAGTGTTACTTATATAACTCTTGCTTTTACGATTTTTTTCTTTTATAGGCATATTTTCTTGTAAAGCTCCTAATATTGTGTTAGCACGTCTCTAATGTCCTGATTTTATTATTAAGTCATAGTGGTTTTTATTTAACGATATGCTTGGAAGACTAAAAAAGGTAATAACGGGTTTTATACTTGGAACAAAAAGTCAATTTGCTTCATCTAGTGGTAAGTCTAGGGTTTATGTTAAAGACTTTAGAAGGGTAATGATTTCTTTGAATGGAAAAAAATGTAAATATCCGGAAAATTATGATCAAGTTGTAAACTCTGCTAAAATTGTAAAGGAAGGTAGTATATATAAACTTGTATATAATGGGAACGAATTTAACTTGTCTTTAGTGAATGAAGCTGGTGATAGATCTTATTTTACTCTTGAATTTTTAGTTAATCCACAAAAGCATGATGTTCGTTATCCTAAGTATTATAAACCATTTGGTTTTAGCAAAATTGACCTTGAAAAATATGTTCCAGTTTTTGAAGTTGACCTTGAATCACTTAAGTTAACAAACTCTTCTGTGCTTACTAAAAAAGGGTTTTTTAATAATAATCGTAAAAGTGAAATTAATAAAAAAGGTAGAAATGGTAGGTTGTTGTGTACTAGTGATTATCAAAAATTAAACATCAATTTTTTTGCCATTCGGGATCAAAATGGTGGAATGGAAATTAAAAGCGTGTTATCTGCTCCTGTTGTCTTTTGTACAGGTTTCGCTAAGGCTCTTGCTAAGTTTGTGACTCATTATCCTATGAAATTAGGGGAGCGCTTATTGAGTAACAAGCACTGGTTTGTACGTCGTATTGGTTATGCCCTGTTTGTTTTTTCGATGGTAATAAAAAATCTTGTGAATGTGGGTGCTAATCTACTTAGGGCTCCAATTTTGTTATTTACACTCGATAAGAAAAAGTATGCCGATAATTATTTAACTGCTTGGACATATCAAGTAAAAGAATCTTGGAACCAAATTAAGGATGATTATGAAGTTCTGAGATCTCATAAGAGAGTAGAACTAGAGCAGGAGGATTTACCTAAATTGAAATTTGCAGGTACATGGGATGAACTTAATGCTATAAGATCAGATGTTGAAAAGAAATTAGAGAACCAAAAAAGTGGTACAAATGAAACATTATCACAAACAAGTGGTCATCATGCTAGTGAAAAATTATCACGATCAAGAGAGAAAAGTGGTAAAAGTACCAGCAATGAAACATTATCACAACTAGAGGGTCTTGTAAAGCTGCTACAACCAACAAAATATACTACTAATGAGGGAACACATAAGCAAGCAACTGAGGGTAATGCTGTTGACAGATATGCGCAAAAAAAACAAGGACAACATTCCCAAAGATGTTAATTTATGTTACTTAAGTAAGGGGAATGTATTTATAGCTTTTTCTATCAGTTAGCTACTTGAGTAAACCTCTTGAGAAAAGTACTTTACTTTAAGTAGCGTGTGGATATCATTTAAAATATATTTTTTAAAGCTTCGTAATGTAAGAAATTGCAGATCTAGATATGAAAATTGAAAAGCAAAACCCTGTCCGTGAGAAGTTAGATTTTAGTGTAAGCCGCACAAGTCTTTTAAATACATTGTCCAGAGTAAGTGGGGTAGTTGAAAAGCGTAACGCAATAGATATTTTGGCATGCGTAAATATTAAAGCACAGAGCGGTAATATAAAATTAATGGCCACCGATCTTGACATTTCAATATTTGCTTCACTTGCTGCAAATATAGTAGCAGAAGGAGAAGTAAAAGTCTCAGCACATACTTTACATGACATAGTGAAAAAATTGCCAGCTTATTCAGATGTGGATTTCAAAGTGAATAATCAGGGAAAATTATTAATCTCATGTGGAAATTCAAACTTTTCTTTGCCAAGTATAGTTTCAAGTAGCTTCCCTGCTCTTGAAGAAGATGATTATAAATATGACTTCACTATGTCGACTATAGATATAATAGACTTATTAATAAAAACAAAGTTTGCTATATCGTTAGATGATACGAGATACAACCTAAATGGAATATATATGCACATGAATGATGGTTTTCTATGCTGTGTTGCAACTGATGGTCATCGTCTGTCATGCATCAAAAGGCTCAATAGCGTTGAAGAAGAATTTAGTGTAATTATTCCTCGTAAAACTGTTACAGAATTATTAAAAATACTAGATGAAAGTAATGAGATTAATATTAAACTTTCAGGAAGAAAAATTAAATTTACATGTGGAGAGTACATTTTAATATCGAAATTAATAGATGGAACTTTTCCAAATTATAAAACCGTTATTCCAGTATCTCAGGATAAACATATGACAATTGAAAGCAAAAAACTTTCAGATGTTATCGATAGAGTTTCTGTTGTTGTATATGATAAAGTAAAGTCTATAAAATTTTCCTTACAGAAAAACAAACTGACCTTATATTCAAATTCTTCAGAGTGCAATGATGCAACTGAGTCCATAGATGTAGATTATGACAATGATACCCCTATAGAAATAGGATTTAATCCGCGCTATCTGCTTGATGCTCTATCTTGCATAAAAAACAAGTGTAAATTTAGTTTTATTGATAGCAATGGTGCTACAAAGATAACTGATGAAAATGATCCAGATTCATTATATATAGTGATGCCAATGAGAACTTGAAATTTTTGAGTATTACTTTTTTTATGATTTTAAAGTTGTCTATTGTTTTTCGATAACCCTTATTTCCCACTCAAGTTCAATGTTAGATTTATTTTTCACCATCTCCTGTACATGATTACCAAGGTTTTCTAAGTCAGATGCGGTTGCGTTATTGTAATTCAGTAAAAAATTACAGTGCTTCTGAGAGATTTTAGCTCCACCGGTACTTAATCCTCGACACCCAGATTTATCAATCAATTCCCATGCTTGGTAATTTTTTGGATTTTTAAATATACATCCAGCAGTTTTCCCGCGTATTGGTTGACTTTTGTTCTTTTTATTGATGATTTCCGTAACTCTTTGCAATATAAGCTCATGTTCTGAGTGTACTCCTTTAAATTCAGCTTCAACAAATATCCAATTTCCTTTGAGGCTATGTCCACGATAAAAATACCCCATTTCTTCACTGGAGAATTCATATAGATTTCCGTTCTCTAAGTTAACTGCTTTTATAGATTGAACAATACTTGCAATATCACTACCATATGCACCTGCATTCATCTCTATTCCGCCACCGACTGTTCCTGGAATTCCAACTAAAAATTCCAACCCGCTAATCTGTTGCTCTTCTGAAAAACAAGCAAGGTTACTAAGCAGAGCAGCACCTCCGGCAACGATAGAGTCGTTACTCTTATGTTTAATGTATGCAAACTCCTTACCTAATTTTATTGTTATTCCTCTAATGCCGCTATCTCGGACTATTATGTTTGATGTGGCGCCAATAACACTGATTGGTAATTCGGTGTTTTTAATTAAACACATCAAATCTTCTGTATCACGTGGTTTAAATAATACGTCAGCTTGTCCACCAACACTCAGCCATGTCATTTTAGACATTGAAACGTTATAACGATAAATTCCACGTACTTTAGGTAAACTTATAAGCATTTTGACTTCAACTCTAATCCTGAATCTATGCCCATCTTCTCGGCATCTTCTACAAACGAAGTGCGCTCAGTAAAGTATATGTTTTTTTCATTTGCTAGCATACAACGAAGATGCAACATATTTTCATTTATATATTCAGCTAGAGCTGCAAGTGGCGTAAAACATGAACCATTAACTATTTTCATAAAACTACGTTCTGATTTAACTCTTATAAAAGACATATTATTATTAATTTTCTCTAAAAGATCGATAATTTTTATATCATTTTTCCTGCATTGAATGCAAATTGCCCCTTGTCCAACTGCACTTAACATAACTTTTGGTGGTAATACCTCTGTAATTAAGTGATGTTTCTCTAATCTTATCAACCCAGCTTCAGCTAGGATTATTCCATCAAAACTCTTATTTTGCAATCTAGTTGTAACATTTCCACGTAGTGGCACTATATTTAGATCTGGTCTAAAATTTAGTAACTGAACTTTTCTTCTTATTGAGGAAGTCGCAATTGTGGCCTGCTGTGGTAAGGATTCAAGGCTGTCATATTTATTAGAAATGAATGCATCGTAAGGACTTAATCTTTGCAAAACACAAGGGACTGTCAAATTTTCCGAAAAAAATGCAGGTACATCCTTTAGCGAATGAACTGCTATATCTATATTATTTTTCAGTAACTCATCCTCAATTTCTTTAATGAATAATTCTTTACCTCCTATTTCAGCAAGATTCGCATTGGCGTATTTATCTCCAGAAGTTTTTATCTTAATGATTTCAATAGGCAAGTTGGGGAAATAATTAAGTAATTTCTGTTTCACTTCCAAAGTCTGAGCAATTGCAAGACTGCTTCCTCTGGTACCTACTCTTATTAACATGCTCCTAATACTTCCTCCGACGAGTTCATGGTTTTAGAACTAAATATTGCCCACATACTCTGATTATCTCAATTTGTAATTCTATGTCCATTACTCTATTATTATTTAATCTTATGGTTTTTATCGTATTTCATAAAATGCAGAAAGTTCTCTATTTCTTACTCTTTGTTTTGTGTAGTGATGTGGGTGGGTTAACACCCTCGCCTTAAGGCTAACACTTTAGTATAATATACTTTAGTGTTGGACTACTTCAGTATGGTTTAGTACGGATTACAAACATAGCTCTCACAGTACATTTAATTTAAAGTACCATT
>JARBCG010000021.1 GCA_028803175.1 Wolbachia sp. | reverse complement strand
CCAACTGTAACAGAAAAGTATCCTCTTGACAAAGGTGCTGCCCAAAATATCTTTTTCTTAAGTGTTCAAATTCCTGGAATAACTTGTGACTACTCTTTCCATTAATGTACTGTACCAACTTAGACAGCACAATGCTTGGAGACATAGAGGTTAGAATATGTTCAGGAGTAATATTACTTCTTACGATATCTACGTAGTTTGCAGTACATACTTCCATGATAATTTCTCTTCTACGCACTGTTTTTTGACCTGTAAGTATTCTATATCTGCACTTAATCTGTACTTAGTACAGAACACTAAATGGTACTTTAAATTGAACGTACTGTGAGAGCTATGTTTATAACCCATACTAAACCATACCAAAGTAGTCCAACACTAAAGTACATTATACTAAACTGTTTGCCTTAAGGCGAGGGTGTTAACCCACCCACCTCACTACATAAATGAAAATATAGAATTAGGTTAAATGAACTGAGAACACAAAAACCTGATAACTCTGTAAATACTACCTCTGTTCCGGTAGCTGCAGCAGCTTAGATTTTTAGCGCTATTTTACTAAATGACTATAAATAGCTGTGATAGTGTCACTACTGTCACAGCCTGTTTGTGCAAGTTCTGAGTTTCCTCCACAGCTTTTTCCAGTTGCAGTGGATATTAACTCTTTTGCGTTAATCTGATGAGTTAAGTCTTTACTTACTTTAACAATTAAAACTGTTTTATTAGATTTTCTGTCGTCTTGTGTCATTCCAGCGCGTGATGCTGGAATCTGGATCTCAGTGTCGAAGCACTTGGATGACAAAGTTTGAAGAGTACCTGAAGAGAATTGTGCAAGAGGTTTATTTTCTTCTGTTGTACTAAAAGCTATAACAGTTTTTTCCTTTTTTTGTTCTAAAATAAACTCTCTTATTATATTTGCTGGAATGTTAATGAAAGCATGACTTAAAAAGTTTATTCCATTGATTTCAATGTTTTTTATGTTCTCTGTACTTACAAGTTTTTTATACAGATTTTTTATCTTAGCTTCGAATTCCTTACGCTCTTGATTTAAAATATTCAAGCGGCTTATTACATCACTTACTGGTGCTTTCACGAATTCTGCAACTTTTTTTAGGTTGAGCTCGTTATCACGCACATAATTAATTGCTTCTTGTCCTGTTAAAGCTTCAATTCTCCTTACTCCAAATGCAATAGAACTTTCTGTAACTATTTTAAATAAACCTATTTCTCCAGTAAATTGTACATGAGTACCACCACACAATTCTTTTGAATTTCCAATGTTTACAACTATAACATGGTCATCATATTTCTCACCAAAAAGTACCATAGCTCCTTCATTTATCGCTTGATTCATAGTTTGAATTTTTATGAACGTAGAATGATTTTCTCTGATGAGAGAATTTACCATATCTTCTATCCAAAACAACTGATCCTGAGTAACTTGAGCGTTGTGACTAAAATCAAATCTAAGTTTATCCGGTGCAACAAAAGAACCTTTTTGGGTAACATGATCACCTAGAGTTTTTCTTAGTACATAATGCAAAAGATGCGTAGCTGAGTGGTTCCTTTTTAAATTTTGCCTTCTTTCCTGATTAATTCTTGCTGTAACTGTATCACCTATGCATACTGAACCGGATTTGACTATGCATCTATGTAAGTATAAGTCATTAATTTTATTAGTATTTTCTACTGTGACTATTACATCGAACTTAATTAGACTTCCAATATCTCCAACCTGACCACCTGATTCACCATAAAACGGGGTTTTATCAAGTATAATAGTTACTTTTTCTCCTTCATTTGTAGAGTTAACTATCTCATTTTGAGGAGAAATGATAGCCAGCACTTTTGCATCACTTACTTCATTAAACTTATAACCTACAAATTCTGTCTTACCAAACTTATCGATTAAATCAAACCACACTTGTTCTACAGATTTTTCACCAGAGCCAACCCATTTAGTGCGAGCTCTTTCTTTTTGCTCATGCATTGCATCATCAAAACCTTTCTGATCAAAATTCATTTTTCTCTCTTTTAAAATATCAAGTGTAATATCCAAAGGAAATCCATAAGTGTCATATAGCTTAAATGCAGATTCTCCAGGCAAAGTATCGCCTGCATTTAAGCCTGAAGTAAATTTATCCAAAAGATTAATACCTTTCATTAGAGTATCTTTAAAATTTTCTTCCTCTGATTTTAAAGTTGTTTCTATTAGGCTTTTTGCTCTAATTAGCTCAGGGTAAATATTTCCCATATAAGCTGAACTTGTGCTGTCTATGAGCACTGGAAAAATGCGATGCAGTAGAGAGTCGTTATACCCAAGCTGATGAATGTAACGTGCAGCTCTTCTGATTAATCGACGTAAAACATAATTTCTTCCTTCATTTCCAGGAAGCACTCCTTCTACAATAAGAAACGCAGCTGCACGTAGATGATCTGCTATAATTTTATGTGCTATTTTATTTTCTATACCACCACAATACTCTTGTGATTTATTTATTAAAGCGGCAAAAAGATCGATATCATAGTTATCATGGACATTTTGCATTACTGCAGTAATTCTTTCAAGGCCCATGCCAGTATCGATACACTTCCTGGGTAATTTATGCAAATTGCCTTCTTCATCTTTATTGAATTCCATGAATACCAGATTCCAAATCTCAACGACTCTGTCATCAACGTGCAAATCAGGATTTGCATGATCATAAAAGATTTCAGAGCATGGACCGCATGGACCAGTGCTACCCATACTCCAAAAGTTGTCATCTGTTGCGATTCTTATAATTTTATCGTCTGAAAGGCTGCTAACCTTGCGCCAAATCTCATATGCTTCATCATCAGTGTGATAAATAGTTACAGATAATCTATCCTTATTAAGTGACAACTCTTTAGTAATAAATTTCCATACAAGTTCTATCGCATCTTCTTTAAAATATTCGCCAAAGCTGAAGTTACCAAGCATTTCAAAAAATGTATGATGTCGGGTTGTATAGCCAATATTTTCAAGGTCATTGTGTTTACCGCCTGCTCTTAGACACTTTTGACTTGAAACCGCACGTTTCATTTCAGTTTTTTTAGCAACAGTAAAGATATTTTTAAACTGTACCATACCAGCATTTGTGAACATGAGTGTTGGGTCGTGCTCTGGAATTAAAGGAGAAGAGGAAACTTTCTCATGATTGTTATTAATAAAAAATTTTGTAAATTTTTCTCTTATTTCTCTTAACTTCATTATTTTTACTGGAATATAAGGTTGTTGGTAATGATAAATCAAAATGAAAAAAAAATCAATTTGTCGACTAAAAGCAGCAATATTTAAATAATAAATGTATATAAAATTAACTTATTGTGCATAAAATCTTAGGAAAATTATTTTTATGTAGTGAGGTGGGTGGGTTAACATACTCGCCTTAATGCGAACACTTTAGTATGATATACTTTAGTGTTGGACTACTTTATTATGGTTTAGTATGGTTTACAAACATAGCTCTCACAGTACGTTTAATTTAAAGTACCATTTAGTGTTCTGTACTAAGTTACAGATTAAGTACAGATATAGGATACTTACAGGTCAAACAACAGTGCGTAGCAAAGAAATTATCAGGGAAGTATGTACTGCAAACTACGTAGATATAGTAAGAGGTAATATTAATCCTGACCATATGCTAATCTTTATGTCTCCTAGCATGGTACTATATAAGTTGGTACAGTATATTAAGTGAAAGAGTAGTCACAAGTTATTCCAGGAATTTGAACGCTTAAGAAAAAGAAAAAAAGGAAAGGATATTTGGGGCAGCACCTTTGGCAAGAGGATACCTTGCTGTTACATTTGACAATTTGAATTCTACAGATGTACAGAAGTATATCGAAGAACAATGAAGTCCTAATAGCTATTCTAATAATTTTAACATCTAGTTTTTAAACTCATAATCCGCTTTACATGCGTTTTTTTAACTACCAGCTTTAGCTGGTTGTATTTGATATATTCAAAGTTTATATTTTTTCAATAAGGAAAAAATGGCTAATTCACAAGATGTAGAAATCAAAATTTTATCTAGCGTTCAAGATATAGAACAGGACAAGGGAATCTATTTTTCAATAGAAGAAGAAATTCAATAACAGACGTCCTGTCCATATTTTCCATGAAGCGGAATGTAAATTAATAGTTGATAATATTGTTTCGGACCTTAAAAATGGAAAGATACGTAGTAGCACGGAATATAATTATAGAAAATTTAGTAAAAGGTACCTCAATAAGCTTTCGGAAATACTATAAAGAGAACACACTAAATTAAAACCTTTAAGTAAAAAAATAACAACTAGTTCGCAAAAATTAAGAGAAATAATTGATGGAAGCATAGGAACAGTATTGAGTATAGTAGGATGTATAACAGCAATGGGAAGCGCAGAAACAAGACTGGTAAATATGATCTTATAGAAGCAGCAGTTGAATGGTCTTTCAAAAAAGAAAATGTGAGCGATAGTGAATCTTCAAGTTATGAGAGAAATGTTAACGAAGATAGTATTAATGAGCAATCATTAATAGACTAGAGTTCAGATGAATCATCACCTACATCTAGACCTATAAACCTGCTATGCGAGCCTATAAGTGCTTCATTACTTGATGTAACTTATAGCTTGTGTATGTAGATCATGATGCACTTATGATATTTGTACAGTGACAATGAGTAAGATAACAAGAATTCTATTTCTGCTACACCTTTTTTTTCTTCTCAATATATCTACATATTAAGATGGATAGTTCATATAAGATTAGCATTGGTATTGCAAGGCCAATCTGGCTTAACACATCAGGTGGAGTTAAAATTGCAGCAACAGTGAAAATTATCACTATTGCGATTCTACGCTTATTTGACAAGCTTTGTGCAGTAATTAGTCCAACCCTGACCATCAATGTAAGTATAACTGGGATTTGAAATGCAGTTCCAAATGCAAACATAAATTGAAGTACAAGATCTAAATACTCACTCACAGATGGCATGAATTCTATTGGTATACCAAAGGATTTACCGCTATGTTCAAAGGTAATAAAAAATTTCCAAGCTAAAGGAAATATGTAATAATAGACTACAGTTGCTCCCATTACGAATAAAACTGGTGTTGCAATTAAGTATGGTAGCAACACTGCTCTTTCACTTTTATATAATCCAGGTGCTAAAAACATATAGAATTGCCATGCAAACACAGGAAAAGAAAGCAAAAGTGCACTCATTATTGCAACTCTGAGATATACAAAAAACGCTTCAGTTAGATCTGTATATATCAAAGAAAAACCGTTGCTATCTTTTGTAACTTCTATTAAAGGTGAAAGTAAAAAGCGATATATATTTTCTTTGAAATAGTAACATAAACCAAAAGTAATGCAAAAGAACAAAAAACAAAAAATCACTCTTCTTCTCAGCTCTGCAAAGTGCTCATAAAATGAAGTGTTGTTGCTTTGTTGTGGTTTCTCATTCATGTTCTACTATACAATAATAATGCTATATCTAACATTCTGAGTGAAAAAGCCCATTCATTATCATACCATGCTACAACTCTGTATATATCACCTGTTACGCATGTGCCAGTTAAATCAACGATTGCGCTATAAGGATTATGCACAAAATCTATTGAAACTAAAGGCTCTTCGCATACAGAAAGTACATTTGACATTGTAGGACCATCTGTCATCAAAGTAGCTTGACTACTTGGATCCACATTGCTTCTTTTTCTGGATTCAAGCATAGCGTGCTGGGATAACATCGAGAAATGGGCTGCATTCTTAAATATTTCATTTATTTCTTCAGCTGTTACGTTTTTATCAGTTGTAAATTTAAAATCAACCATGGAGACATTAGCAACAGGCACTCTTATAGAAGTGCCATCAAGTTTTCCTTTTAGTTCGGGAATTACAGAGCCAATTGTTTTTGCTGCTCCAGTTTTGGTTGGAATCATGGATAGTCCACACGCTCTTGCTCTACGCAAATCATTATGATTACCGTCAAGAATATTTTGATCATTTGTATAGGCGTGTATGGTTGTCATAAAACCACTCTTTATGCCAACATTAGAGTGCAAAACCTGCACAATAGGAGCCAAGCAGTTCGTAGTGCATGACCCTGCTGATATTACTTTATGCTCCTCTTTTAGCATGTGGTCATTTACACCATAAACTATCGTTACGTCGCTATCTGCAACTGGAGCAGAAACGATTATTTTTTCTGCATTGTGTTGTGTTGCTTTTTCACGCTTGTTAAATGCACCGGTACATTCGAGTACCACATCAACATCCCAAGGAATATTTTCAGGATTACGTTCTCTATATAGAGAAAATTTTTTATTGTTTATAGATAACCAATTTTCAGATTTACTAAAACCAATATCACCATTAAATTTGCCATGAACGGAGTCGTACCTGATTAAGTGCGCATGCTGCTCAGCACTGAGCGATCCGTTTACAGCCACAACCTCTATTTGTTCTCTATATTCCTCTATTTCAAAAATAGCACGCAATACGCTCCTGCCTATTCTACCAAGTCCATTAATTCCTACGCGAATTATCATCTCTCTATTTAAAAATTCTAATTATAATGAATATTGTTTGATGTTTCATTCAGAATTTTTATAAGATCGCTTTATAATTGCTAATCGGCAGTGAATTTTCTAAATGGTTAATTTTCTTATTAATTATCTTGATATATTAAATATTATTCTTAATTAAAAAAATATAGTATTGTAGTATTTAATAAAAATATTGAGATTTTGATAAGAATTAATTATAGATATAAAAGAATTGTAAAAAAATTTACTAATATAGTTTTAGAAGCAATTGTATAAAGGTACAATGATATTGAGGCACTTATAAATGCCAACTATGGATTACTAAACACAGTAAAACATAGAAATACAGTTTTTTTGACTCCATGCAGTATGAAACAAGCGTAGAATGAATGTTCACTAAAAATATATTTTGGAAGTTTACCCTACTTTTCCTACTACTTTTAGCTTTTTTTAATTCATAGTTGGAGTTTAAAAGAAAAAGTTTATAAAAATTTC
Organism: Wolbachia sp.; assembly: GCA_028803175.1. GTDB lineage: Bacteria > Pseudomonadota > Alphaproteobacteria > Rickettsiales > Anaplasmataceae > Wolbachia. The sequence continues at coordinate 5,648 of JARBCG010000021.1, read as the reverse complement.
GCAATAGCTTTGTTGCAATTTAATTAATTGGCGTATAGGCTTTAAATAAAGCTTATGAAAAAAATGGAAGTTTGTTATTCATTTGACGATGTACTCCTGATACCTGCACATTCTGATATATTGCCTCGTGATGCAGACATAAAAACTTATTTAACAAACAATATAGAATTAAATGTACCTCTTATATCTTCTGCAATGGATACTGTAACTGAGTCTGGCCTTGCGATAGCCATTGCCCAGCATGGAGGAATAGGTTGTATACACAAAAATTTATCGGTAGATGAACAAGCTGCAGAGGTTAGAAAAGTCAAAAAATATGAAAGCTGGATTGTGTATAACCCAATTACAATTTCTCCTGATAAAACAGTTGCTGAAGCGGTTTCTCTAATGAGAGAACATAACTATTCTGGAATTCCTGTAGTTGATAAATATAGATTAGTTGGAATCTTAACCAATAGGGATGTTAGGTTTATCGAAGATGAGAACATGAATATAAAAGTATCTGAGGTAATGACAAAAGATAAGTTAATCACAGTGCGAGAAAAAGGGATAGATAGCACATCTGCAATGAAACTATTGCATGAGAATAGAATAGAAAAACTTTTGGTTGTTGATGATAATTCTTGTTGCATAGGTTTAATTACGGTTAAAGATATTGAAAAATACAATCGATACCCTAATTCATGTAAAGATAATAAAGGACGGCTCAGAGTTGCCGCTGCAATTGGTACCAGCAAGAAAGATGGTATAGAAAGATGTGAAGCTTTAACTAGTGAAGATGTTGATGTAGTTATTGTAGACACTGCTCACGGTCATTCTTCTGGTGTTATTGATACTATAAAAGAAATTAAGAAGATGTGTAAAGATGTGCAGGTAATAGGAGGAAATATTGCAACAAAAGAGGCAGCTGAAGCATTAATTGATGCAGGTGTTGATGCAGTAAAAGTTGGTATAGGTCCTGGATCAATATGCACAACAAGAATAGTCACAGGTGTTGGCGTGCCACAATTTTCTGCGATTAAAAATGTTGCTGAGGTATGCAAAGCAAGAAATGTGAGACTGATTGCTGATGGTGGGATAAAGTGCTCAGGAGATATTGCAAAAGCTATTGCAGCTGGTGCAGATTCTGTAATGATAGGCTCAATTTTTGCTGGTACTGATGAAAGTCCAGGTGAGATTATCATGTATAAGGGCAGAACGTATAAAGGCTATCGAGGGATGGGGTCTATTAGTGCAATGAAACGAGGGTCAGCTAGCCGTTACTTTCAAGATAAAGATTCAAAACTCAAGCTAGTCCCAGAAGGTGTAGAGGGAAGAGTTCCATTTAAAGGTCCAGCATCGGTAGTAATACATCAATTAATTGGCGGACTACAAGCTTCAATGGGATATACTGGTAATAAAAATATAGAAGCAATGAAGAAAAACTGTAAATTTGTTACTATCACTGCATCAGGGTTAAGAGAGAGTCATGCTCATGATATAATAATTACACAAGAAGCTCCAAATTATGCTTATCAAGCATCCCATTTATCAACTGATTTAGAATAAATACATAATAAAATCTACTGATTTACAACAGGTCCAATATTTCATGGAATATTGACAATTTTAAGCTAGTTTATATTCTTAATATGTATTAATCACTTTAAAATAGTATGAAAAATAAAGATCATGATTTTCATTTAGTTGACCCAAGTCCTTGGCCAATTGCTATATCGATATCAATTATTATCCTTGTGCTCGGATTGGTTAGCACTCTTCATAAGCAAATTTTCGGAATATTTAGTTTAGTTTTAGGAATCACTGCAGTATCAGTAGTGCTATTTTATTGGTGGAGAGATGTAATAAGAGAGGCTATTTACAATAGATGTCATACTAGCATTGTCAAACGTGGGCTCAAAGTTGCAATGTACTTATTTATCCTCTCGGAAGTGGTATTTTTTGCAGCGTTCTTTTGCTCATTCTTTAAAGCCTGGCTTGACCCAGTCTTTTTATTTGAAGCTTTTTCTCCTACAGAAAAAGTTCAATGGCCCCCTGAAGGGATTTCACCTCCTGATCCATGGTCATTACCATTCATGAATACATTAATATTATTATTTTCTTGTACAACAATAACTTGGGCACATCACTCTTTGTTTGAAGATGACAAAAAGAGCATGATTAATATGATATCTATAACTATATTGCTTGGAGTTTTTTTTATAATAGTGCAAGCCCTTGAGTATCATGAAGTAAGTTTTTCTCTACAAGAAACAGGAGAAAAACTTATCTATACATCTAATTTTTATATGATTACTGGATTCCATTGTGCGCACGTTATAATAGGAATAATGTTTTTATCAGTATGTTTATTTAGAGCATTGAAAGGCCATTTTACACCTAAAGATCATTTATGCTTTGAATTTGCTGCCTGGTATTGGCATTTTGTAGATGTAGTTTGGATCTTCTTATTTATTTTTGTCTATTGGTTAAGCGTTTAGGTGATTAAAATAATAGGTCTAGATCCAGGAATGAGTAAAACCGGGTGGGCTGTTATTAGTTTAAGCAAAAGGAATAACATTGAATTTTTAGGTGGTGGTGCTATATCAACAAGTAGCAAGCTAGACGCGGGTGAGCGTTTGCATATAATTTTTGATCAACTAAAAAAAGTAATATCTCAACATTCTCCTGATGAAGCTGCAGTAGAAAAGATTTTTATTAATCAAAATCCGAAATCTTCACTCACCCTAGGGTATGCAAGAGGGATTGTTATATTAGCACTAAAGATAACGAATGTGTCTATAAATGAGTATGACGCAAACTATATAAAAAAGAGTATTGTTGGAAATGGCCACGCTGACAAGAATCAGGTTATATTTATGGTAAAACAAATGATTAAAAATGTAGAAGTTAAATGTAATCATACTGCCGATGCTCTTGCTACAGCAATTTGTCATGCTTATTCTAAAAATAAAGCTTTTACATAATTTGCTTTCTACGTACTCACATACCTTGCTTCAGATACATACAAACTTCAATAGTAAAATTGCCATCAGAAATTGAGTTTAGAAAGGAGTCTATTGACTATTTATATTTTTTGATTATCATTCCTAACATTGTATACCTAAGCGTTGTACGTCTTTTAAATTACACAATATCTGTTTAGCATTGTCTATAACTCTTTTACTGACTGGATGATTTGCAATAATGTTTTCTAGCCCTGCCAAGAAATCAAAATGAAAGCAATAGATAGTAAAGGCTATTTGGTCGAATGAGTAAGGTGCGTTGCACAAGCTCCATCTTGGGCAAGCAACTTTCTTCCATATGATTCTGTGGTAGTATTTGTTTAACGAGGTTCAGGACTATTTTCAGTTGATTATTAAAAAGCAGGTTATGAACAATTGAATACTATGGTAGGTGAAAGTTTCAATAGTGTTACTTTCCTCAATGTATTGTGGTTGCCTGGTTTTGCTGTTGATGTGGTTAGTGTAGCTTATAGAAAATATTCACGTGTCATAACCATGGAAAAAGCTGGTTCAAAGTAAGAAAAATGTTAAAACACAGTGGGCCAAAAAATTTAAAATCTATAATAGAAAACTATGCATTGAAATGCATGAAAAATAAGATCAGTAAGAATGAAATACGTCTTATTTTGAACTGGAGAAACATAGTTGGAGCCAAAATAGCAGAGTGTACAAAGCCAAAGAAAATCTCATACGTACAAAATACAAACTCTGGTGTATTGCACTTGGTAGTGACAAATGGTAGTAAAGCATTAGAAATTCAGCATATGATTTCTTTCATAATAGAAAAAATCACAATATTTTTTGGCTATAAAGCAGTATATGGTATAAAAATTAAGCAGGAGAGTGTTGACTTTTTTACAATATAATGTAATTTAAAATTATAGAATAACTTGGTATATCGAAGTGAGTAGAGTTTGCAACCTAACAAACAGGAAGAAATCTTTTGGTAATAAGGTATCACATTCAAACTGTAAAACGAAGCGTACTTTTTGTTTAAATCTACATAAAGTGACGTTAATGAGTGATATACTGAATAAAAAGTTTAGATTTCGTATAGCAACAAGAACTTTAAGAACTATAGATTATAAAGGTGGTCTTGATGCTTTTTTACTTAACACTAGATCAGTTAAATTAAGTGAAGAGGCTAAAAAAATAAAAAGAAGATTAAAAAAAGTCTTAGCAAAGCAACAAGCTGTGTAGTCATAGTAAGTTATGCATAGTAAACCTCAGTGGCTCAGAGCAAAAGCTCCGAACGGTGGAGTATTCAACGAAACTTTAAACGCTGTTAAGTTGTATAATTTGCATACAGTGTGTGAAGAGGCCGCATGTCCAAATATTGGCGAGTGCTGGAATAAGCGTCATGCTACTGTGATGATTCTCGGTTCAGTTTGCACTCGTGCTTGTGCATTTTGTAATGTTGCAACTGGTATTCCAGATAAATTAGATCCACATGAACCAGAAAATTTAGCAAAAGCAATAAAAAAATTGAGCTTAAGGCATGTGGTTATTACTTCAGTTGATCGTGATGATTTGCCAGATGGCGGTGCAAACCAATTTATACGGTGTATAGGAGAAATTCGAAAGGTAACTTCGGAAACAACAATAGAAATTTTAACTCCTGATTTTCTAAATAAGAAAGGAGCATTTGAATCAATTGCTGCTGCTGCACCAGATGTCTATAACCACAATATTGAAACAGTACCAAGGCTATATGCAAAAATAAGACCGCGAGCTCGTTATTTTCATTCCTTATACCTGCTCAAGATGGTCAAGCAAATTAATCCTAAAGTTTTCACGAAATCTGGATTTATGGTTGGTATTGGGGAAACAAAAGAAGAAATATTTCAGGTTATGGATGATTTGCGTAGCGCTGACGTTGACTTTATTACAATTGGTCAATATCTGCAACCAACTCCAAAACACGCAAAACTCGATAAGTATGTCACTCCGGAGGAATTTGAGCATTATAAATACATTGCTTACTCAAAAGGATTCCTGGTCGTTGCTTCAAGCCCACTTACCAGATCTTCATATCACGCTGAAGAAGATTTCAAAAGGCTCAAGGCTTGTCGTTAATATTCTAGATACCATAAAATTGATACTTATTAATTTTAAAAGTATAATGGTAATGTGATTAATAAATCTTTACGAAGAGAAAATGACAGGCAATCCTCATTCAGGTAAGTTACTAATACTTGATTGTGGTTGAACCATCATTGATGGGTATTCAGAAATAGTAGGATATGTACTTCGAAATGCACTTCGTAGTGCACTTGTTCAAAAAATAGAAATTGCCGTTGTATCGTTTACTAGCTGCACAAGGAAAGCGATAAAGTATGTAGCAGAAAAGCATTTAAGTAAAGAGCAAGCAAGGAGTATTAAAGCAGTTAGCGGAGGATCCGTAAGTAGAACAATTGGAAAAAATCTACATAATATTTTATGTAGTGAGGTTGGTGGTTAACACCCTTGTCTTAAGGCGGACACTTTAGTATAATATACTTCGGTGTTGGACTACTTTAGTATGGTTTAGTATGGATTACAAACATAGCTCTCACGGTACGTTTAATTTAAAGTATCATTTAGTGTTCTGTACTAAGTACAGATTAAGTAAAGATATAGAATACTTACAGGTCAAACAACAGT
>JARBCG010000105.1 GCA_028803175.1 Wolbachia sp. | reverse complement strand
TGGACTACTTTAGTATGGATTACAAACATAGCTCTCACAGTATGTTTAATTTAAAGTACCATTTAGTGTTCTGTACTAAGTACAGATTAAGTAAAGATATAGAATACTTACATGTCAAACAACAGTGCGTAGCAAAGAAATTATTAGGAAAGTATGTGTACTGCAAACTACGCAGATATCGTAAGAGGTAATATTACTCCTGACCATATACTAATCTCTATGTCTACCAGCATGGGGCTATCTAAGTTGGTACAGTATATTAAGGGAAAGAGTAGTCACAAGTTATTCAGGGAATTTGAACACTTAAGAAAAAGAAAAAAATATTTGGAGTAGCACCTTTGTCAAGAGGATAATTTGCTGTTACAGTTGGCAGTTTGAATTCTACAGATTTACAGAAGTATATCGAAGAACAAGGAAGTCCTTTCTAATGATTTTAACATCGAGTTTTTAAACTCATAATCTGCTTTACATGCGTTTTTTTAATCACCAGCTTTAGCTGGTTGTATTTGATACTAAAGTTGATATATTATTAATAATCATAAATTAAAATATCAGTATATATTAATTTAGTATATATTATAGTTAAAAAATAATAAAAACTCATTCTGTACACAATTGTCGTGTAAAAAAAAGTTAACTCTCTTAATGGAAGAAGATAATGTATCAAATGAAACTCAAGCCTTGTCTTCTAATAAATCAACTTGAGCGTAATGGTGTGACACTAAAGGACTTAGCTGCAAATACACAAGTGAAAATAGGTGGTAGATCAAAAGAAAATTTCCAGGATTGTACTAAACCTTTGGCTGAAGCATTAAAGTCGCAGATTGAAATATCGTCACAACAGGGCTATGAAACCGTTGCTGCAGTTGCTGCTGCTCCTTTACTAGAAAGTATGGCAAATGCGCAACAGTCAATAACACAAGAAGAAAAAGGTTGGGTAGAGAAAGAAGATCAGAGAAAAGAAGTAGATAATGCTCAACCTACACAAACAACATGTGCTGTAAAATAAGGGGTTTTGTGCAGAATTTGTGATAAAAAATTATTCTGTCTGTGGGTTTTTTTAATATCAAGTTATCAAAGATTTATTTATTTAGATAGTGTTTAGGTCTATACTTTGTTTTTGTCCTATAAATTCTATGTATAAAGTTATATGTCTTATTTTCTTGACGTGCATGTTTGGGCAATTGTGTGCAAGTCCTAATGAAAAAAGTGAAGCTGAGTTATATGAAGAAGTAGCTGAACTTTTTAACCAGGGAAAGTATAAACAAGTCATCAGAGCTTCTCAGAATATTGAAGATTTATATCCTCTTTCTCATTGGGCGATGAAAGCAAAGTTATTATCTGGCATGTCTAGTTATAAGATAGGTGATTATAGCGATGCTGCAAGTAGCATGGATGATTATATACATATTTACTTAAATAGTGAAGATCTGCAATATGTATATTACTTAAGAGTATTATCTTATTATATGCAAATTAATAAAGTACAACTTGGGCAGCATATTGCCTATAAAACTTTAGAACTAGCTACAGAATATATTAATCTTTTTCCAAACAGTAACTATATAGATGATGTAAAGAAAAAAGCAAAACTAGTCGCAGAACATATATCAGCAAAAGAGTACTCTATTGGTAAATTTTACCTAAGACGTGGTGAATATTTAGCAGCAATAAAGCGCCTTCAGAATATAGTAGATGATAAAAATTCCAACTATTTATCTAAGTCTATTAGCTGTTTAATATCAGCTTATTCAGCTCTTGGTCTTGACTTAGAAGCTCAGCAATATGCAAGTATGTTAGTAGAAGATCCTAAAAATACCAATTCAGTACCAATTATTTAAGCTTCTATTCTTGGATTATTGCAAGAAAGCTATCGGCAATTACCAAAAAATCATAACATTTGGGAATTTTTTAAGTAAATAAGGCTTTCTATGCTATGTGAAATATTTAATGCTTTACATATATGGAGCAAGCATATGGAGTGTGATGTGCATAACTGCTAATTAGCTTTGTGAGCTCATCTTTTACGCTATTAACCTCATATTCTTCAACAAATGATACTAATTTATTATATTTCAAGTAGGTAGATACTTCTAACTCTTTTATGTCATTAAAAGTTCTCCGATTTATTAAAGACGATATAAAAATCGTTAATGCTTCAATAGAAGATGCTGCAATTGAAGCATTTTTGAAAAACACTTGCATAAATAAAGAAGAGAATGAGACTATGATTCCAGTAAAAAATGTACAAACTGACAAAGATAAGTGCTCCTGCTTTAGTTTGACTTTTTTCATTATTTTACCATCAAAAACTATACTTCTGGCCAATTTTTCTAGTTCATCAGTTTGTGTAATATCCATTCGCGAGAGTATATAGTCTGGATAGCGTTTGCAATGCTTCTTAATCCATAATTCTACATATTCATTTACCATATCGAACTCACAACTTTATTTACATAATTATATTACACTATTTTATATAATCTATTAAAATTCTTAAATTATTAAGATGTAACTAAAGCAACTGGACCTAGTCTTTTAATCTTTTTTAAGATATAATTTAGTGAGCTTATTTATTATATAAGTAGCGAAATTAGAGATGATTTATATGACTAAACTACGTAAGACTGTACCACAGTATCAAAGCACTTGGATGATAGGGAAGGGGGTTGCTGAGACGATGAACAGGCAGTCTAATTCAAAAGAACAAAAATGCTTGTTCGTTACAATTGCTGGTTTACCAAATGCTGGAAAATCTACATTAATTAATAGCGCTATAGGCAAAAAGATTGCAATCGTAACTCCTAAAGCACAAACAACTAGGACACAAGTTAGAGGTATCTCAGTGTATAATAATACACAAATTATTTTTACTGACTCTCCTGGAATTTTTTTAGCAAAAACTAAACTTGAAAAGTCTTTAGTCAAATCTGCTTGGTCAGCAATTAAAGGTGATGACGTAACCTTATTACTGATTGACGTAGCGAACTATTTAAAAAATATAGAGAAAATAAAAACAATATTGGTAAGATTGCAGCGCACGAAAGCGAGGTGCATTTTAGTTATCAATAAAATTGATACAGTAAAAAAAACTGAATTGAAAATTGCATATGAACATCTGAATTTGCTATATAAATTTGAGAAGATTTTTACAATATCAGCACTGAAAAGAGAAGGGATTTCTGATTTAATAAATTATTTACTTGAAGTTGCACCTGAAGGACCTTGGTTTTATCCGGAGGATCAAATAACTGACTCATCAAATGATTTTTTATCAGCAGAAATTACGAGAGAAAAATTGTTCTTGAATTTGCATGAAGAGCTGCCATATTCTACAGCAGTGGTAACTGAGCAACTTCAGGAAAAAGAAGATAAAAGTTTAATTATAAGACAGGTTGTATTTGTTTTGAGAGATAGACATAAAAAAATAGTGTTAGGAAAAGGTGGTAGTAATATTAAGAAAATTAATATTGAAGCGCGTAGCGAACTAGAAAAAGTGCTTGAACGAAAAGTTCATCTTTTTTTGTTTGTAAAAGTGCGACCTTGGAGTGATCGTCCTGAGGAGTATATAGATAATGTTTAACTCTTTATTGGTATTTGATATTGAAACTGTACCAGATATAAATTCTTGTAAGAATCTACTGAATATTGGTGATAACAGCAGCATAGAAGAGAAAAGAGATGCATTAATAAAGTATCACTTGGGGATAACAAATGGGCAAAACCCCTTTCTACGTCAGCCTTTCCACCAAGTTATAGTTATCAGCTTTTTGCTCTGCAATATAACCTACCAGAGCGGATACGAAGTGTTTACACTGCAGGAAATTAGATCTGGGGGAACACTAGATTCTAGTGAAAAAGAACTAGTTAAAGGATTTTTAAATTATATAGAAGAAAAAGAGCCAAGGTTAGTTTCATTTAATGGACGAACTTTTGATATACCGGTGCTGAAATACAGAGCTATGGTGCATGGTATTCAAGCAGGATATTTTCACAAAGCTGGAGATAAGTGGAATAGCTATAACCAAAGATATAGAAGCGACTGGCATTGTGATTTACTTGAATCACTTTCTGATTTTGGAGCTTCTGCAAAAATAAAAATGAATGAAATTTGTGCAGCATTCAACCTTCCAGGTAAAATTGGTGTTGATGGATCACAAGTTACGTGCTTATATGACAGTGGTAAAATACAAGAAATTAGAGATTATTGTGAAACAGATGTAATTAATACTTATCTAATTTACTTGAGATTTATGCATCATCAAGAAAGAATCACCACTGAAAGTTATAATAGAAGTGTGAAAGAGTTACTTTTATATCTAGAAAGTAGCGAGAAAGAACACATGAAAAAATTTATAGAAGAGTGGGAAATTACTTGTGGTGGAAGTCTTTAATCTAATATATTGAACTCACGCATTATCTTTAAAATTGTTTCAGTGATCCAGAAAAAGTGTATAATTCCTGCCTGTCCTCGTGCGTACGGTTGCATATAGAATGGGTAGTAAAAGCGAAAAACTTTACTTGTGTTAGCTTTTAAAGAGATTTTGATCCTTCTGCAATAGATAAATTTTCCGCTTTTAATTCTTCTAATATTGTTTCAACTTAAGGAAGCTTTTCATTGTCTGACTCATGTTCTGCACTTTTATTAGAAGTTTTATACTGACTTTCTTGATATAATGAAGATAAAAAACCAGCTCAAAATATCAGCATTGATGCTAATGCCATGTATTCAAGCGGTTTTTGTACTTTATCTCTTAAATAAAAATATCTATATAATATGATCAATATACAAGATGCTATAAACGCCAACTATGGATTAACCAACAAAACAGACAGAGGAAATTCTGGGCTTTTTACCATTTAAACAATATGAAACGAGGGTAGATA